>DAOTYY010000032.1:0-8279 GCA_034434695.1 Anaerolineaceae bacterium | reverse complement strand
GTTCGGCGTCGGCTCCAGCAAGAACACCGCAGAAATCTTCTCGTTTGGCTGGAAGCACGCTTCATCGAAGGTCAGTCTATCGAGTTGATTTGCAGCCAATTGGCTCTATGAAGTTCTTAAAGTGCAAGGTTAGTACTCATGAGGTTTACTTGAAAAGATTATGAGGAATTATTGTCATGGGTATAACTTACGAGATTGAAGAAACCAGCGAAAAGATCATTATTCGCTACTCCCGTCTACTATCCGTTTATGCAGTTGCTCTGCTTATCCTGATTGGGGTATATTATTTCACCCGAAGTGATCTGACAATTGGCATTGGGCTGGTGATCTTTGCGGGAGTTCTTGCGTTTGATCAACGTAAAATTCAAAAACTGATTGGTCGCGCTCAAGATAGCGATGCACTGAGCGTATCGGGAAGTCGCATGTCGTTGCGCAATCCATTGACACTCAGCATTGATCGGACCCGGCTTAAAGAATAGCTCCATCCCGTTTAAATTGCCCACGTTCCGTCAGATATTGACTCCACAACATACGGGCGGCTACTGCCCGCCAGGGTTGCCATAAAGCGGCGATTTGTTCACCCTGTTGTGGTGAAGGGATTGCCGGTAAATGTTTTACAGTACGTAGTGCAGTGAGCAAAGCCAGGTCGTCTCGAGGCCAGCTATCAGGTCGTAGCAGCACCTCTAACAGATAGATTTCTGCGCTCCAGGGACCAATACCTTTTAGTTTCATCAGTTCCGCTTTGGCAGCTTCATCCGACAAATTGGACAATTGATCCAGATTAACTCTGCCTTCCAGCAGCGCCTGTGCCAGATAGCGGGCGTAAGCGGTTTTCTGTCGGCTGAAACCAATCGCCTTTAGTTCCCCCTCGCTTAAGGTCAGGAATTTCTCGGGCGTTGGGGTTTCTCCCAGAGCAGTTTCCAGACGGCGAAAAGCAGCTTTTGCAGAAGCTAGCGAAACCTGCTGTTCCAGGATGATGTGGAGCAGCGTGGCGAACCCTGCTGGGCGAGCCCATAACGGCGGCGCGCCGATGCGGCGAAAGATGTCTGCCAGGTCATTATCGCGCTGCGCCAGCTCGTAAGCAGCGGTTTCTAACAATTCTTGAGTGAGTTTCAGAGGTATGGTCACAGGATGCTTCAGCGAGTCTGAGTTTGTTCTACTCAAGTTGTTGCATGTCGTACCAGTTTCTGGCAAAGCCGTTTGATAACAATGTTTTGTGGCTCTACTGCCAGATTAATGGTCTGGCAATAAGGGTGATCCTGAGAGATTTTTTTTAGAATTTCGACCAGGGTGGTCTGACCGTAACCATGCTCCTGATAACGCTCCTTAATCAGGTAGCCGCCTAACAGAAATTTCTCCCCATCCTCAGAGGTCGTCAGACAATACAGACCGACCAGTTGATTTTCAATAAAGATACCAAATGGCTGTGAATGGGAATCCCAAACAGGAGCATAAGCTGCATGAGGGTCCACCGTCAATGGATTTGGATCATGCTCAAAACTGATCCCTAGCAAGGCTTCGATTCGTTCGCGATCCACATGAACCAGCGAGATTTTCGGCATGAGGATATTATAAACTTGAAAGGAAGGCGGTCATGACTAGCGCAGAGATCATTTTCAGTGTCTCTGCCCGGGTTTGTATAAACCTGCCGGATTGGAGCCCAACATCCCGGCGTCATAAGTCAGTTTATCTACCGGCGAAAGATTGGCAATCATCGCGGGTGTCAGCACGGGAAAACGCCGCAGGTGGTAAAGGCGTTCCTCGATCACGGTCAGGTGTTCATCACTGCCCATCCAGTTCAAATGGTCATATACCGAGAGATTCAGTGGTGTAGTATACGCGCGTAGCGTTTTCTGCCCGTTGATATTGAAGAAATCCTCAAAATAGGAAAGCACCAGTTCGCGCAGTGTGCGGAAAATCGGTTCGCGATAGCGCAATCCGGAGAAATTGGATTTGGCAACCGCCCCCCAATGTCCATCCTTGCGATAGACTGCCAGTACATGATCATCATCTGTTCCGGGTTCGGGCAGTAGATCAACAATGAGCGGCGGATAACCCAGACGGCGCAGCATCGCAGCGGCAAACAATCCACCATCCAGACAGTGTGCCTGACGGTCGCGCAGCACCGAAAGCGGACAGCGATTACGATCTTCCGGACTGTAGGGGGTTTGATCCAGAAAAGCCTGAATTTTGACAGGGCTATCCAGTTCAGCCACCAGATTGCGTTGTCGTTCATCCAGCAAATCGTCAAAACAGCTAAATCTTTTCTTCATTGGTTTTCCCTAGACGAGTAAAATTGAACATTGAAATAGATACCATGGATAATGGTTATACTTTACCATAATTTCCTGTTGCTGACGGCAAAAATATGTCAAAGGATTTGCTCTTTATTTGCCACTATCATATAATCAACACCAGCCTATGAAGAGAAGACGTGTATCTTCCCGCTCCAAACGCTTTTTGTTTTTTACAATCGCCATCCTTCTCGGTGCAGTGCTTGGAATGCTGTATGGTTGGCTGATTAACCCGGTGCGGTATGTGGATACCGCGCCGGATATGTTGCGCGCCGATTACAAGGCTGATTACGTGTTGATGGTCGCTGAAGTATATGCAAAAGACGGCGATCTGGCAATGGCGCAGTTCCGCTTGGCACGCCTAGGAACGGAGTCCCCCTTGCAGATTGCCCAATCTGCCATTTTGACTGCCAAAGAGTTGGGGTATAGCCAGCAGGACCTGCAGAAGATGGCACAGCTCTCTGAGGCACTGCTGGCAACTTTGCCTCAGTCTGTACAGGCAACGCCATGACAGAACGACGCGGACCCTGGTATTTGTTAACCGGTTTGATCATCGGTCTGATCAGTGGACTGGTCTATGCCTGGCTGTTGGATCCTGTACAATTTGTCAATACTTCGCCTGATTCGCTGCGTCCAGAATTCAAGGCAGATCACCGGGTCTTAATTGCCCTGTCGTATGAAGCGGATGGAAATATCGTGCGCGCTAATCAGCGCCTGGCTTTGTTGGGAGATAAAGACCCGCTTGCGGCGCTGATCGCTCAGGTCGAGCAGTTGCAAAAACAAAAAGGGTATGAACGGGAAACCGCTGCGCTTGCCAGACTGGTTGCAGACTTGCAGGCTTATCAGTCTTCCATTCCGACGGTTGTTTCTGTAGCAGAGACTCCTCTGGAGCGGAATACTCAGGCAGTGATGCTCAGTCCAACCGCTACGCTAGCGCAGGAGCAGATGATCAGCACGCCTA
Organism: Anaerolineaceae bacterium; assembly: GCA_034434695.1. Classification (GTDB taxonomy): domain Bacteria; phylum Chloroflexota; class Anaerolineae; order Anaerolineales; family Anaerolineaceae; genus DYEC01. Next base: position 5,024 of record DAOTYY010000032.1, on the reverse strand, counting down.
CCCCCACACCTCCTCAGCCGCGTCCAACTTCTACATTGCGTCCGACCTTTACCCCGCGTCCAATTTTGAGTGCGCCGTTCATCCTGCGCGAGCGACAATTCATTTGTGATCCTAAACTCCCCGAAAATCTCTTGCAGATTCTGGTATTGGATAGCAATAATCGACCTGTTTCTGGCATTAAAATCAGCATCACTTTTGATCAGGGTGAAGAGTTTTTCTACACCGGTTTATATCCGGAGATTAGCCCTGGTTATGCTGATTATGTCATGCAGCCGGGGATTGTTTATAGTCTTCGGGTTGGTGAAGGCGGCGAAACTGCCAGTGGTTTGACACCTCAGAAATGTACCACTGAAACGACAGAGGAAATGAAAAAAACGACAGCCACCCCTTCTGCGGAGCGCTGGGGTGGCTGGAAACTGGTGTTTACACAGAAATAGGGTGCTGTCAGGGCATTGGGTTGTTGTTTGCCCAATTATTGCCCACAATCACTTCAATATCCCAACCGGCGTCCGGGTCATAACGCTGGTAAATATTGTCCGTGCCGACCTTCATCAAGTCAGCCAGATATCGGGCTGTAAATGGTTTGCCATTTTTTACGATGATGGTTGTGTCGCCATATTGCTGGTCGGCGTTTGAGGTACCGACAACATTCACACCCAAAGAAAGCAGATATTGACCGGTGCGTTCCGCCAGCCCATCCAGCCCAGAACCGTTGAGCACTACCACACGCGCCTGTTCGGCTTTCATAAGCTCCGCCGGGTCCTGATTAACCGTTGCAGGACCAACCGGTCCACCAGTAGTGAATATCTCATCGCGTAGCAGTCGGATCTTATCGTGAATGGGGATCAGGATGGATAAACCATCCGGCGACATGCCAATCTCCACCTGATCCGGCGGTCCGATCACACCGCGTTTGATGTTTTCTTCAGGTATCTGGCTTGCCAGGATAGCAAGCTGGATCACCTGTTGAAGATTCAAATTGGTGCGAATTCCTGAGGAAACATCGTTGTATATTTGCGGCGCTTTGGCGATCAGCGTGGGCAGCATGTTGAGGGTCAGGATTTGATAGCGGATCGCCATGATGACTTCCTGCTGTCGTTTGGAGCGGTCAAAATCACCACCTTCTGTATAGCGAGCGCGCGCATACGCCAGTGCTTCCTGACCATTCAGAGTTTGTACACCAGGGTAGAGGTGAATGGTATTGCCAGGACCAATCGGGTCAATGGTGATTTCTTCACGAACGTGAATGTCTAGCCCGCCCAGATGGTCAATGAATTTTGCGAACGACAGGAAGTCAACGACGGCGTAATACTGAACGGGAGTACCCAGAAATTCCTCTACGGTTTTCATTGCCAGTCCAGGACCGCCGCCGGGGAGTTTGTAAATCTCGCCCAGATAGTAAGCCGTGTTGATTTTGCCGTAATCAAAACCGGGAATGTTAACCCACATATCGCGCGGAATGGAAAGGATACCGGCAGTGTTGCTGATCGGGTCAATCGTCATCAGGATCATCGTGTCGGAGCGCGGTGTTTCGCCGGCCTCCCAATCACGGTAATCCAAGCCCAGCAACAGCAGGGTAACGCGGCTCTTTCCATCCCAGGGTTGCGGTGTGGGACCCGAAGCGGGTTGGAGGGGGATTACTGCCTCTGAACCTTGCGGGAGGGTGATTTCGCCATTACTGCCCATGATTTGAGGTACACCGGGCAGGTCGGTCATTTTCCAGGAAAGAACCAGATTGCGCACCACAATAAATGCCACAATTGCAGTGGCGACTGCCAGGACCAGGAAAGCAATCATCAGGATTATGGTCAGGCGGTCAAACTCATGAGTGCGTCTTCTTGCCATTCGAATTTGGGAACGAGACTCCATAGTTGTTATTTTAACCGATTTTCATCGCCTTATGCGGGAATAGGGGATATGCGGGGTGTGTTGCAAGTTTTGTTCCAGCCGCAAACGAGAAGGATAAGCAAATTTTACTCTGGACGTGGCGGCGGAACGGGGAGTTTTTCGTTCGGCGTGTTAATCCACTTATCCCCCTCGTCAATCAACATGATGGGAATGTCTTCAACGATGGGGTACTTTCTGCCGCAATCGCGACAGACCAGCCAGGTATCGTAAATCAGATCGAGCAAGCCGTCCTTTTCGCGCACACATGCAGGACAACGTAAAATTTCGAGCAAGTCAGGGCTAACCATAGTGCCTCCTATTTTTCAATCCTTCATCGTTATTGTACCACAGCAAACAAATCGCTACTCTTCATGGTTAGAAGAAGATGGTTCGGGCGGCATTCCCTCTGTTCCCGGTCCATACTCGTAGATCGCCTGCCAGGGCTGGTAATGCGTAATGAACGTGTCTTGAAGATGGACGGTATCTCCTTTGTAAACAATGCGGGTAACCGTCACATCCGCACCATCTGCTGCCCAGTCCACCTGTTTAATTTCGCCACTGGGCAGGTCGGGATTTTCACGATAAAGCGGCTCTGGCGCAGGCTGGATATTGATGGGTCCTGTAGTATTCCATTCCACTCTGCGCCCATCAGATGTGGAGTAAAATTTCCATGTCAGAGTGCTACGAGAGGGGTTAACATAGGTCTCCATTAAAAGCCAGTAGGGGGTGTCATTGATAAACTTGAAATCTACCAGCGGGACAAAAACGGTTGCGTCCAGGCCAGCCAGTTGTGGGTTAATCTGGTTGCTAGCATTTTTTTCATAATAGGCAACACGGTAGGCATGGGCATGTCGTTCCACAATTGGAAAACCGCTGAAGAAAGCTGTTCGAAACAAAGTGGTGCTGACCTGACAGATTCCGCCTCCGACGCCTTTAATCGTGCGCCCTCCAAGAATGATGAGAGCTTCAGCAAAGCCATTATCCAGGTTGATGTCGCCCAAAGCCTTAGCCATCGAAAATGTCTCGCCGGGTGCAACCAGCAAGCCATGAAAGCGGCTGGCGCCGGCAAGGATGTTCTGCACGCGTTCAGGGCTCGAACCATAGAAATAGGAGACCTCGCTATGAATGAGTTCGGTGATACCGAGCTGTTCAGCAGTGGCGTCGTCGGTAACTGGCGGAGGGGTTAGCGTCAATTCCAGGTTAATGCTGTGTTCACCTGTAAGTGCCTGCTCTTGAATTTTCGTGATACTGGCTTCTATGTTCAATTGACGGCCGATGACTGCTTTTTGAATCACTTCCAATTGGCGGGTTTCATCGTTGAAGATGAAACGGGCGTTTTGCGGCGTCAGTGCCAGTTTGGGTGCCAGTTCGCTGAGGAAACTGCGCAGTTTGCGCTTGTCAAAGGTGATAGCATATCTTCCTTGTGTTCCTTCAACCACTGGTTGAAAGATCAGCCACTCTGCTACCTGTGTCGGCTGCAATTCCCACGGACCGGGCGAACCTTCTGGCTGCCCTTCCGGCAGGGTAAGCACCAGCGGCTGGCTGAGAATGCGCCGGGCAATTTCCGCTTGTTCTTCAATATCCATGATAATTGGCTGGCTTTCTACGATAACCAGCGGCACAATCCCATCCTGTAAGGTTTGTAACTGTGCGCCCAGTGTGTTCAATGTGGCGGGGATGTCTACAAACCGACCAGATTGACCTGGATGCACTACAACTGAACTACCCTCTAATGTCAGGCTGGGCTCGATCAAAGGGCGGTCAAGTTCTTTCGCCAGCGCAGAGAGGTAATCGTGCGCCAGACGCTGATCCCAGATCAAAATTGGACTGACATCCACACCAGTTTGTTGGGCGTTCAATTGTTCGCTCAAGCGGCGGTATAATCCGCCCGTTCGCCCAACCGAAAAAGCGGCTTTGGCAGAGTTTTCCAGATCGGGGAATAGCCCTATCTGGGCAGGCGTCACCAGCCAGGTGCGTTCTCCTTCTTGTAAGACAATTTTCCCGATTTGATGATAGTTCAATTCACTGGCGATACGGGCAGCGGCGGTTTTAATAGTCAGTCCACCAACGTCTATGCCGCCCACGCTGACTCCAGGATAGATGCGTCCTGCGTACCACAGTTGATACCCCATTATCGCTGTCAACAGGAGCAAAAAGAAGCCACTCAGTCCCAATAAAACGGTAAGGAGGACTTGCTCCAAGAGGATTTGATTTTTTATCTGCCGGGCAGTCGCTCTATGCATGGTAACATTCAGTAAGCAGATGATGTTTTGTCTAATTATACAGTCTGTTTCCTTAAGAAACGTCCCCTTCACCTTTTGTGTTCCCCCACATAAGCTTAAATGATAAGCTTCGCCTGGTTGCAACATGGTACAAGGTTGCAGGTAGGCGAAGCTTTCAACTTGGTTTTGACGCCGCCTGGGTGGCGGGCGCAGTTTCAGAGGGTTACTTCAGATATTTCAACGTTTCATCCGCATTCGCCAGCAGCAGCGTTAGCGAATCGGATTCCCACGATTCCCAGAAAACGCCGAATTTATCCCGTTCATACGTATCTGGATACCATGCTTCAACAACCAGATCGGAGTCCTTGTCAATATAAAAACGGGCAACTGCCGCGTTTGTGTTCAAGATATTGCTAAGTCGAAAAAGACCACCTTTGTCTGATTTCATGTTGTCTTTGCATCCATGGAGTGCTGTGACCAGGATACCGCCTTTGAACGGTCGCAGGATCACATTAGCTTTTTTGGTATGGCGCGCTATTTTGACGTCATCTTGTTGGGATACATCGTAACCCAAGAATTGCAGATGAGTCACAATCTGGTCAAGCGTACTAGTAGACATTGCGATTCCTCCTGAGTATGTGGTTAAGGATTGTTCGACTTGCAACCGCTTGCTGGAATGGATTGCCCCCGCTCAAAAAGCCGCGCCGGCTGAAAGAAGAAAACCAATTCGTTGATTTCATTATAGCACGGAAGAACTACAGGTGCACATGAGAAATATTTAACTCACCTTACGCAGATTTGAGTAAACTTGGTGTATGAAAAACGGCAAACTCCTGGACTTGTACAGCGACTATCTGATAAGCGCCTTTGGGCAAACCACCGCGACCGGGCTGTCCTCCCTGTTGGATGGTGAAG
>DAOTYY010000031.1:0-4371 GCA_034434695.1 Anaerolineaceae bacterium | reverse complement strand
TCGTTGAGGATCGGCGCAATCAGCTAAGGTACCATGATCATGGCTTGAACTCCTTGTATGTTGATTTTGAGGACAAAATTTTACAGGAGTTCAAGCCGTTTTTTATCCCAAATTTCCTGAACGAAAGATACAGTACCGCGATTGAATGTTTACGGTTTTAGTTATGATTAAGAAAAACCGCCGCCAAAACAGGCGGCGGTTTAGATTTTAGGCTTATTGCTGTTTACGCAACGCGCGCCAGACCTTTTCCGGTAGAATCGGGATCTCGCGCAATCTAATTCCAGTTGCATGGTAAACCGCATTTGCAACAGCAGGCGCAACACCATCAATGCCAATTTCGCCAACTGCTTTTGCACCATATGGTCCACTGGGTTCATATGTTGGTACAAGGAACGCTTGAATTTCGGGCATCTCATCTGCGCTGAAAATGTGATAGTCACCAAAGCGGCGGGTCTGGATGCTTCCTGATTGATCGTAAGCCATTTCTTCTGAGACTGCATATCCGAGTGCTTGTGCGACAGCACCTTCGAGCTGTCCAACTGCTGTCAATGGATTGATAGGTGTGCCACAATCAACCGCTATCGTCAGTTTTTTGACCGTAACCTGGCCGGTTTCAATATCTACCTCAATCTCTGCAAATTGGGCTCCAAATGGCGGCGGGGCTTGCAGGGACATGTGTGATGCTGTTGCCATGATTTGTTGTTGGTCTTTGGTATGAAAACTGTGATGGGCGATTTCTTCCAACGTGACGCTGCGTCCGTCGGGGGTGGTCACCCGCTCATTACGGAGAATCATGCCTTCTGTTGTGGTTTCCAGCATTAATGCCGCTCTTTCAAAGATTTGGTTGCGCACATCTTCTGCGCATTTTTTAACTGCGCCACCCGAAATGAACGTGGTGCTGGATGCGTAAGCACCAACATCGAAGGGCGTCACGTCAGTATCAGAAGAGTAGACGATTATCTTGGAGAGCGGCACTCCAAGTGTCTCAGCGGCGATTTGTCCCAAAACCGTATCTGAACCTGTACCGATATCCGTAGCCCCAATCAACAAATTAAAGCTGCCATCGTCGTTCATCTTAATCACTGCAGATCCCATATCCAGCCCAGGGATTGCGGTGCCATGCATTAAGACCGCCATTCCCAACCCACGGCGGATATTTGGACGTTGCGGGTCATAGCGCCATTGTGGATCTTTGACACGTTCCCAGTTAATGGCATTTCCTGCCCGTTCAATACACTCTGCCAGACCCCAGCTACGTACCACCTGAGGCACTGGTCCGCCTTCACCCAATGCAGAAGCAATCGGGATTGAGTCACCCAGACGGACCACATTTTTCATACGAAACTCGATTGGATCCATCTTGAGTTCATGAGCGATCTCGTCCATGAAGGACTCCAAAGCAAAGAGCGCTTGAGGTCCTCCATACCCTCGGAAAGCGCCTGGCACTGGCTTATTTGTATAAACGATCTTCGCATCAAAGCGTACGTTTTCGCATTTGTATGTTGAAAGTCCTCGCAAACCGGCGACGCTACAAACGGTAACACCGTGAACTCCATATGCGCCGGTATCTTCAATCGCAACCATTTCAAGCGCCTGGAGCTTTCCTTCTTTGGTCAAACCTGCTCGGAAGGTAATTTTGAAGGGATGGCGTGAACGCGCTGAGGTAAATTCCTGTTCGCGGGTGTATTCAAAACGCACTGGGCGACCAGTGGCAATGGTTAAATGAGCCGCAAGGTCTTCAATGAGCATTTCCTGTTTGCCACCGAAACCGCCCCCAATACGGGGTTTGATCACCCGTATTCGGCTGACTGGCAATCCAATCAATGGTGCAATCATGCGGCGAACGTGATAGGGTACTTGAGTGCTGGTACGAATGACCAGACGATCATCTTCATCCCAGTAGGTAATGCAAATATGCGGTTCAATTGAGGATTGCTGTACTTGCTGGGTTCGGTAAGTTCGTTCAAAACGAATCTCGGACTCAGCCAGCGCTTTATCTACATCTCCAGTTTGAGCCAAAATAGTAGCGGAGATGTTATGTTGGGCATCGTAAATGCCCACTGCATCTGGTTCATCATGAATTACCGGAGCACCATCTTTCATGCTCTCTTCAGGGTCGAAAACAGCGGGCAGAACCTCGTAATCAACTTCAATAAGATTCAGCGCTTCTTTGGCAATTTCGAGTGTATCTGCTGCAACAACTGCAACCCGATCACCAACATAGCGCACTTTGTTATCCAATGAGACTTGGTCCCAAGGCTTTGGATTGGGATAGGATTGTCCGCCAGATGCGTAAATCACGCGCGGAACATCCTTGTACGTCAGTACAGCGCGCACGCCAGGCAGGGCTCGTGCTTTAGAGGTGTCAATATTGCGGATGTGCGCATGGGCATGTGGGCTTGTGAGCATTGCCGCGTAGAGCATACCCGGACGGGTCATATCGTCGGTGAAAGCAGCGCGTCCCTTTGCTAGTTTCACCGCGTCAACCTTGGTTTCTGGAGAGCCGACCACGACAGTTGTATCCTGTGCAGTTAAAACGGGTGCTGTCGTTATCCGTGTGGTGGTCGTCACACCACCGGGTTCAATACCGGGTTCTTCCGTTGGACCTAAAGTGGGGCTAATCGGTCCAAAGACAGCTTCCACAGGGATTGGTTTGACATTTAGTGGGGGGACTTCCTCGCCGCGCAGGTATGCTGCCGCGCGCAAGACGGCTTCAACAGGTCGCACGTAGCCTGTGCAACGGCACAGTGTTGGGCCGAGCGCTTCGCGAGCCTGTTCAAGGCTGGGGTATTTTTCCTTGTCCAGTAATGCTTTTGTTGCCAAAATCATGGCAGGGGTACAGTAGCCACATTGGATGGCGCCGCTCTCGATAAAAGCTTTTTGAATGGGGTGAATATCAAAACCTTCTGTCAATCCCTCAGTGGTTAGAATCTCGTGCCCATCTGCCTGTGCTGCCAGCGTGATGCAGGTGGGGATGAGCTTCCCATCCATGAGTACGGAACAGGCACCGCATTCCCCGGTTTCACATCCATGTTTGACGCTCCAGACACCTGCCTTGCGCAGGGCATCCAGTAGTGTTTCGCTCGCAGTAACTTCAAGTTCGGTTTGCTTTTTGTTCAGTTCAAAACGGATTAACATTTCTTATTCCTCCGGGATTAACAAGCTTTTAAATTCCAGGCACTCAATAGAGCTCGTCGGGTTAAGATGCCAGCCATCGCAGCACGGTATTCGGCGCTGCCGCGAAAATCACTGATGGGTGTTGCTTCTTTGGTTGCAACTTCAGCAGCCTTTTCTACCAATGCAGTTGAAAATTCCTGTTTCTCCAGAGCATGTTCAACTGCCGAAAATCGCTGGGGCTGAGGAGAAGCCCCTGAGATTGCCACTCTAGCCTGATCGATGTGCGAACCAGTTAGATGCAAATAGACTGCAGCAGCAACAATTTCTTGATCGGCGGGTGTACGAGCAACTCGTTCCAGCGAATAAACCCCATCTTGATATGGAATCTGGATTTCTGTCAGGATTTCGCCGGTGGATAACGCCTGCTTTCCGTTTGCCAAAAACTCTGTAATACTCAAGGCGCGCACTGACTGATCTTTGCGAATGGAAACCACAGCGTCGCTGATTAGTAATGCCAGTGCAATTTCACAGGAGCCAGCAAAATCGCTCAACACGCCTGCTATTGTGGCTACATTGCGTAATCCTGCCGTGGCTGCATGTTTGGCGGCAAGATGAAAAATACCGTTAAACTTTGAGGAAAAAATTGGATTGTTGAGCAGAGCCTGGATGCTCGTCAAGGCACCAACCTTTATACTCTGTTTTTCTTCCTTGACGTACTCCAAGCCTAGCCGGCTTAAATCCACTGCTACTTCCATTTCCCATTTGTCCACAGGGCTGGGCTTGGTGGAAATAAGAATGGGCGCTGTTTTTATACCAAGTCTTCCCAGTATTTCCGCAGCGCTTTTCCAATCTTCAGGACGGTAATATTCTTTTATTGCACTCATGTTTTTTACTCCTCTCGGTTTGGGGCTGAATATACAGAAATGAGTGATTAAACACAACAAGTATGAAAATATTTTAACACATCATCTTATCTATGTGTGTTGATAATGGGTTTGGAGAGTGGATAAAATCTGGGTTAAATCTGGTAAAATTTTGGGATGATTGCATGTCCAAAATGTCACCGAACGGAGCGGCAAAATCGCGCTGGAAAAACAGAGGCAGGCAGCCAGCGCTATCGCTGCATGTTCTGCCAAATCAAGTACACGCCAGAGCCCAAACCTTGGGCATACCCCGAAGAAGTACGCCAAAAAGCTATCCAAATGTATGTGGATGGGATGAACTTGCGCCGGATTGCCCGCCATCTTGGCGTCC
>DAOTYY010000030.1:0-11161 GCA_034434695.1 Anaerolineaceae bacterium | reverse complement strand
CAAACTTGAACTGCTCAAAGGCAACACCAAACTCAATCACTTTGCTCTCAAATCAAAATTGTACGTACGCGCTATCCAATCGGCTTACGCTGCTCTTCGGGAACTCAATCCCGTTCAATTGGCTGCGTAAGGTGAGTGAGTCATTATGTTTTTGAACAAGCGTTTACTCAGCCTGTTGAGAAAATCACGGTCTGCCTTTGTTTGGGCAATGATTTGTGGTCTTTTGGGCGGTCTGCTCACCATTCTTCAGGCGCGCTTGTTGAGCATTTTGATTGATGATGTGTTCCTCAAAAATGCAAAATGGTATGGTTTGAAAGGTTTATTAATTGCTCTTCTGGTAATCATCTTGATCAGGTCTGGGCTTGTCTGGCTGATGGATATTTTTACCGGCAGGGTTGCTACCGATGTAAAGCACAATGTGCGCGAGGAGTTAGTTCAGAAAATCTGGTCGCTTGGACCAGCTTATGCGTGGGGAGAAAATAGCGCAGAGCTGACCACCACCTTTACGGAAGGGGTTGAAGCGCTTGATGCTTACTTTCGCCAGTACCTGCCACAGCTTGTTTTTGCGGTTGCCATTCCGTTAACAATTCTCTTGATTGTTTTTCCGCTTGATTGGCTGACCGGGATTGTTTTTCTGGTTACTGCGCCGCTGATACCGCTGTTTATGCGGCTGATTGGAAGTATTTCGGAGGCATTGACGCGCAGGCAGTGGGAGACACTGCGCCGAATGAGCGTTTTTTTCCTCGATTCCATTCAGGGGATCATGACCCTTAAGGCACTTCGGCAGAGCAAGCAGCAGATACAACGGGTTGAAAGTGTGAGTGAAGAATACCGCACAACTACGCTTTCTGTGCTCAAAGTTACGTTTCTTTCTGCTCTGGTGTTGGAATGGTTGGGGACGATCAGTATTGCAGTTGTTGCGGTTGAAATTGGCTTAAGGCTGTTGTACGGACGGATGGCTTTTGTGGATGCGTTTTTTATTCTTTTGATTGCGCCAGAGTTTTATTTGCCTTTGAGGTTGCTTGGTCAACGATTTCATGCCGGAATCGGTGGCTATTCGATGTCAAGGCGGATATTTTCGGTTTTGGATCAGCCAGTTGCTAACCCTGATCAGCAGTCAAATCGTGGGGATTTTGTTTTCCCTTCCGAATTTTCTTTGCGCTTTGAGCATGTTTCCTACCGCTATCCTTCAAAAGTTGAGGATGCGGTTAAGGACATATCACTGGAATTCAAATCTGGGCAGATATGTGCCGTCGTGGGCACAAGCGGCGCAGGAAAAAGCACACTGGCAAACTTGCTATTGCGTTTTTGCAATCCAGATGAAGGAAGGATTTTCATGAATAATCTGCCGATCAACGATATTCCATTGGAGCTCTGGCGTTCGTGGGTTGCTTGGGTGCCACAACAACCGTATTTATTCCAGGGGACGATTGCCAGCAATATCTGCCTGGGGTGCAAGAATATTTCGGACGAAGATGTAATTCACGCTGCTAATCTGGCTGGCTTGGGTGAATGGATAGCGAGATTGCCCGCTGGTTATCAGACGATAGTCGGTGAACGTGGAGCTGGTTTGAGCCGGGGACAGGTTCAGCGTATTGCACTTGCCCGTGCGTTTCTTAAGAATGCTCCGCTTCTTGTGATGGATGAGCCGACCGCTTCTCTTGATCCGGAGCTGGATGCGTTCTTAGAGCAAGCTGTAGTGGAGCTGTGTCGTCAGCGGACGGTGTTTCTCATTGCACATCGCCTTGAAACCATCGCCAGGGCAAACGTTATTTATGTGATGGATCGAGGAAGGATCGTGGATTCTGGAACTCACCGTGAACTTGCCCAAACCAGCGCGCCGTATATCCACCTTTTGGAAAGCTATGGAGTGATGGCGTGAAGACCGTTTATCGCTTGCTTGCTTTTCTGTATGGTTTTTGGGGATTGATGCTGTTGTCCGTTTTTCTGGGTATGGCGACAACAGCCAGCGCGATCGGATTGCTGGGCACGTCCGCCTACTTGATTGCCCGGGCAGCTCTGCACCCTTCTATAGCTGTTTTACAGGTAGCGATAGTGGGGGTAAGGTTTTTTGGTATTGTGCGCGGGGCTTTTCGCTATCTGGAGCGTCTGGTATCGCACGACGTGAATTTTCGCTTGTTGTCGCAATTGCGCGTTTTTGTTTATCGAGGGTGGGAACGTCTTGCACCTGCGGATGCGTCATCCTCGCATTCTGGCGATGTGCTGAGCAAGCTGGTGGCTGATATTGAAACATTGGAGAATTTCTATCTGCGGGCGATTGCGCCGCCGCTGGTCGCCGTAGTGGCTTCAACAGGCGTTTGTATCTTTGTCGGGTTATACGACGCAGCGTTTGCCTGGATTGTCGGTAGTGGGCTTTTGGTCAGCGGGCTGGTGATTCCCTGGGCTGCTTATCAAATCAGCCTGCGCGTAGGGCGCGAGTGGATACAAAACCGGGCTGGACTATTTAGGAACTTAGTAGAAGGGATTCAGGGAATGGGCGATTTGCTGGTTTTTGAGGGAAAAGATGCCCATAGGGGCGCAACCCATCAGCTTGCCCGCGCTATTCAAAAATCACAGATGCGTTTTTCTCTCGCAACAGGTGCAGTCAATGCCTTGAGTGTCTTGTTTCCCGGTTTGACACTGCTTGCGTTGATGGCGGTTGCTATTCCAGCGGTAAATCGGGGGATGTTGGATGGGGTAAGTCTGGCGGTACTGACGCTGGTTGTGCTGGCTTCCTTCGAGGTTATTACTCCATTAGGTTCTGCTGCCCAGTTTCTCGAGAGCAGTCTTGAGGCAGGGCAGCGTATTTTTTCAATCGCGGAAAAACAGCCGGCGGATACAAATTCCACCCCCCTGATTGCCCTGCCTTTGACCACAGATATATTGGTTCAGGGTTTGTCATTCGGATATTCGTCCACTGATGAATTTGTCCTGAAAAACATCCGTTTTGAACTTCCTGCGGGGAAAAGACTGGGGATTGTTGGCCCTAGCGGTGCAGGCAAAACCACCATTCTCAATCTTCTGCTGCGATTTTGGGACTACGAGACAGGTTCCATATTGCTGGGCGGGCAGGAATTACGCAGCCTGGGTCCTGAAGCGGTACGATGCCTGATGGGTGTAATCTTGCAGGACAATTATCTGTTCAATGGGACAGTGCGTCAAAATCTCACTCTGGCAAAGCCAAAGGCAGCCGATGATGAATTGCTTTCTATGCTGAACATGGTAGGACTTGAGGGATGGTTAAGGACTTTACCTGCCGGTCTGGATACATGGATTGGTGAGCGCGGTATCCAGATGAGCGGGGGCGAACGCCAGCGGCTGGCGCTTGCCCGGCTGATTCTTCTGGATGCTCCTATCTGGTTGCTGGACGAGCCAACAGAACATCTGGACGTGGCTACTGCACGTGACTTGACCGGATTGCTGGTTAAAGCCTCACAAGGGCGAAGTGTTATTTGGGTTACTCATCGCTTGCTTGGGCTTGATTTTCTGGATGAAATTCTGGTATTGAAACAAGGCGAGATCATAGAACGGGGAACCGATGCAGCGTTGCGCGCCCTGAACGGACTATACGCGCGGATGTGGCGCTTGCAGCGCCGTATGTTGATTTAGCGGGGAACTATATCTTTTCCCTTTACGTTTAATTTTTGAACAAGTTGTTGAGATATCCCCTTTATCAAGGGTTGTCAGTAAATGGGAGGCTGACATGAAGAAGCTTTTGATCGCTTTTGTGTCGAGTGCTATGCTTATTTTATTCGTCATTACACCGGTGTTTGCAGATGGTATCATTATCCCCGACCCGCCCATTTGTCCGCCGGAAGGGTGTCCCCCAATCATTCCCAGACCATTATCCCAGGTTTCCATCAAGTATCACCACGTGAAGGTGCAAATTGACCAACAGGTAGCAACTACAAGTGTAGATCAGGTTTTTTATAATCCGAATGCCTATCCTGTTGAGGGGATGTATGTCTTTCCTTTGCCGGCTGATGCGGTGGTGCGTAAATTTGTGCTTTGGGTAGACGGTGAACCCGTAACTGGCAAAGTGCTGGATGCTAAGGACGCGCGTGAGTATTATGAGCGGGTCGTACAGCAGTCGCGGGACCCAGCCTTGCTGGAGTATATCGGACGGGGCGCAGTACAGGCTCGCATTTTCCCGATTCCTCCAAAGGGTGAGCGGCGCATCCTGTTGGAATATCAGCAGGCGCTTACTGCTGAAAACGGTCTGGTTCGCTACATTTACCCGCTAAACACAGAAAAGTTTTCTGCTGCACCTTTAGAAAGCGTAGCAGTCAGCGTTGAAATCAAAAGCGCTCAGCCCATACGGGCAGTATATTCTTCCAGTCATACGGTGTCCGTTGACAGGGAAAGCGGCCGATTGGTCAAGGTAAGTTATGAAGCCAGTCAGGTGCGTCCGGACACCGATTTTGTCCTCTATTACTCGACGGGTGAAAACGAAGCGTTTCATCTTTTTTCGTTCCGTGACCCAAAGGATACGGCGGATCCAGATGGTTTCTTTATGATACTGCTGGCGCCGTCTCCAGATGGGGACAGGCAGGTGGTTGGAAAGGATATCCTGCTTGTGCTAGACCGCTCCGGCAGCATGGAGGGTGAGAAATTCAGCCAGGCGAAAACCGCTTTACGGTATATTTTAAGCCACTTGAACGAGGAAGACCGATTTTATCTTCTGGCTTTTAGCTCTGGAGTTGAGGCTTTTTCTAAAGGATTGCGCCCGGCAGGTGAAGCAAAGCAGGCGATTGCCTGGGTAGACCGTTTGAGCGTCAGCGGTTCCACAGATATTAACCGCGCCTTGCTGGAAACGCTTTCCATTGTTGATCCCGAACGTCCTGCTTATCTGATATTCCTGACAGACGGTTTGCCAACCGAAGGCGTTACGGATAGCGAGCAGATCATCGCCAATGTTGCCGGTTCGATTCCTGCGAATGTGCGTCTGTTTACTTTTGGCGTAGGCTATGACGTGGATACTTTTCTGCTTGATACGTTAGCGCAAGAGAATCATGGTTTGAGCGCCTATGTAAAACCAGAAGAATCCATGGACGAAATGCTTTCAGGGTTTTATAGCCGAATCAGCGATCCTGTTTTGACGGATCTGAGCATTGATTTTGGTGATCTTGCTGTCTATGATGTTTATCCGTCCCCGCTTCCTGATTTATTCGCTGGTAGTCAGGTGGTCATTGTGGGTCGTTACAGATCGGGGGGAACCACAGATATTACTGTAAAGGGCATGGTGAACGGTGAGCCGAAGTTATTCCGTTACGCTGCACAATCGTTTGCTGCCGATAGCAGAGGAACGGGAGATGCCATGACAGCGTTACCTCGCTTGTGGGCTACCCGTAAAATTGGACACTTGTTAAGAAAGATTCGTCTGGACGGAGCCGATCAAGAGACGATAGATCAGATTGTCAAGTTAAGTATTCGTTACGGGATTGTCACGCCGTATACTTCTTATCTGGTTACCGAGCCAATGCCCTTGGGTGCCGAGACGCAAGACCAGATTTCGCGTCAGACCTACGAGCAATTGCAGATGATGCCTGCTGCACCGTCATCGGGGCAGGCTGCGGTTGAGAAAGCAGCGGAACAGGGAGCGATGGCACAGGCTGAAGTTCCCTTGTCAGTACCGCAGCAGGCGGGGCAGATGGTTCGCACGATCGGCGCAAAAACATTTGTTTATCAGGACGGCATCTGGATGGACACCAGTTACGATCCGCAGAAGATGAAGCCGCGCCGTATTGCCTTTCTCTCCGCCGACTACTTTACTTTCGCCCGCTCGCGTGCTGAAGCAGCGGCAGCCCTGTCGCTCGGCGAACGGGTGATCGTGGTGATAGACGGCGCGGCATATCAAATTGTGGAACAGGGCGCTCTGGTGGAAGAAACGGCGCAACTGCCGGAAGCGATTGAGCAACCCACCGTCTCGCCGATTATTCAGCAGACTCCACTGCCGCCATCCCCATCTTCAACGGCTGAGCCGGCAGGCGATTCACAGGAAAGCGGCGCGGCTGCCGGCGGGTCAAGCAGCGTTCGCAGTCTCTGTATGGGGAGCATCCTGATGCTTGGACTGGCTGTTTTGGCGGTGCGCACCCGCACCAAACACAGGTCAAGTCATTAAGACGCGGTGAATTTGCTCCATCGAAATTGGCCCCTGCCGCAGGATCACTGGCGGGTCCTGCGTACAATCTACCACGGTTGAAGATTGTCCGAGCGGGACTGTGCCGCCATCCAAAAGCAGGTCAATCCGCTTGACCAGTTGAGCAAGCACATCTGGAATAGAGAGGGTATCGGATTGACCGCTGATATTAGCGGATGTGGTGGCGAGAGGTCCGGTTTTGCTGAGCAGTGTCCGCGCGAATGGATGATTGGGCATGCGCAAACCAATGGTTGAGGAAGGCGATAAGACCGCCGGCAGGTCTGGGGGGCGTTCCACCACAACGGTCAAAGCGCCGGGCCAGAAGGCTTGAATCAATTTTTCTGCATTTGGCGAAAGGCTGATCGTCAAGAGGGGCAATTGTGAGAAATCGCCAAGCAGTACTGCGATCGCTTTGGAAGGCGCTCTTTCTTTGACCTGATACAGCCGTTTGATGCCGTTGACATTATCCACTCGTGCCGCTAAACCATAGACCGTATCGGTTGGAAAAACAATGAGACCGCCTCGGTCGAGGACGGCTATTGCCCGCTCAATCGCTCGGGGATGCTCAATCGGGATAATTTCCATGCAAGAAGGCATGTTCGATACTCCAGCGTGAGTTTATCATGGAAGTTGAATGGTGAGCAGACGAGGATGATCACTTAAATCATGAATACAGTGGATTGAAGCTTGCGGAAGCAGGGATGAAGCCAGCGCAAGCGAACTTTCTTTCTGAGAACTTTCGATTTCAAGCAGGATCAATCCTGCGGGTTTGACCCACAAGCGGATGTTTTCAAGCAGCCGGCGGATGACCTGCAGCCCGTCTCCGCCCCCATCCAGCGCAAGGATGGGTTCATGTTTTGCCACCGGCAGAGTTTGCAGCTTGCCGGTTGGGATATAGGGCAGGTTGGCGCAGATCACATCAAAGGTGCAGCGCAGCGCTGAAAGCAGGTCCATTTGAACGGGCTGGACACGGCTTTCAACATGATGCAGGTGGGCGTTTTGCTTGGTCAGTTGCAAGGCAGGAAGGGAAATATCGGCGGCGGTCACGGAGAGTTCCGGCAGGTGAGATGCCAGCGCAATGCCGATGCAGCCGCTTCCACAGCCAACGTCAGCCATTCTTCTGCGTTGGGGATGTGACTGGAACCATTCTAGGGCAGTCTCTACCATGAGCTCAGTTTCGGGTCTGGGGATAAGTACGGCAGGCGAGACAAGAAACCTGAGCCCAAAGAATTCCCATTGTCCCAGCAAATAGGGCAAAGGCTCCCCGTTGATTAAGCGGCTCAGGAGGTGCTCAAGATGGGTGAACAGCGGCGCAGGTATCGGCGCTTCCGGATGCGCCAGTATCCAGGCGCGCGGTTTCTTTAAGACATGCGCCAGCAGTGTCTGAGCTTCAAGGACTGGCGTTTCGCTGACGCGGCAAAGCTGCTCCTGCGCCGACCGCAGCCATGAGCCGATTTCATGGTTGGTTCTCATTGAATTCGCCGGCTGCCAGACGTTCTGTCTCATCCTGCAAAGCAAGCTCTTCAATGAACATATCCAGGTCGCCGTTCATGACGGCAGGAAGGTTGTACGAGGAGAGGTTGATGCGGTGATCGGTGACGCGCGATTGGGGGTAATTGTAGGTGCGGATTTTTTCGGCGCGCTCGCCGCTTCCCACCTGTGACCGCCGGGCATTTTCCAGTTCACGCTGTCGTTTTTCCATCTCCATTTCGTATAGGCGAGCGCGCAGAATGCTCATGGCGCGCAAGCGGTTTTGCAATTGCGAGCGTTCGTCCTGACATGCCACCACAATGCCGGTGGGAAGATGGGTGATGCGCACGGCGGTGGAGTTCTTTTGTACGTTTTGACCGCCCGCGCCGGCGGAACGATAGACATCCATTCGGATGTCGGTTTCGGGAATGTGGATGTCCACGTCCTCGACTTCGGCAAGCACGGCAACGGTTGCCGTTGAGGTGTGGATGCGTCCGGAGGATTCGGTCACCGGTATTCGCTGAACCCGGTGCACGCCTGATTCCCACTTGAGTTTTGAATATGCGCCTTTTCCGCTGATGGAGAAGATGATCTCTTTGAAACCGCCGATGCCGGTTTCGTTTTGCGAAAGTACCTCGACTTTCCAGCCTTTTTGTTCGGCATAGGCGGTGTACATGCGGAATAAATCAGCGGCAAAGAGCGCCGCTTCTTCGCCGCCCGTTCCGGCGCGTATTTCCATGATCACGTTTTTGTCATCGCGCGGGTCTTTTGGCAGCAGCAGGCTTTTTAATCGCTTTTCCAGTTGGGAACGTTGCGGTTCAAGCTCTGCCAATTCGAGGGAAGCAAGCTGCCTCATCTCGGAATCTTCGGAGTCCTGCAAGGCGCGGGCTTCTTCGATGCGCGTAAGCGTCGTCCGATACTGCTGCGCAGTTTCAATGATCGGCTCAAGTTCGGCGCGCTCTTTGGAAAGTTCGACAACTTTTTGGTAGTCGGAAGCGTTTTCTTCCAGCAGATGGTTGATTTCGTTATATCTTTTCTCTATCGCAGATAGTTTATCCAGCATAGGCAACGTTTCTCCAAGCAGGTAATTATACCAGCTTGCGGGCGCTGTTTTCGGCGTGGTGAATCGACTCAAACAAGCAGTATCCTGCTTGAGGTAATGGGCTGGCTGCCGGGACCATTTCTTTGGACTTGGAACGCCGCGCGCTTATTCCATCCGCTGCGTTTTGTGCTACAATAATGGCAGCATATTTTTTTCTGCAGGAGCGGGCTATGGACGACTGGCAGAAATGGATGAGCGAGCTTGCTAAAAAGTTGACCCCGCCGCTGGCGTTTGGGGTGATCGTAATTGTCGTGCTGGGATTACTGGGTGAACGCATCCCGGCACAATATGTGACGCTGGTATATGTGCTCAGTCTGATCGCGCTGGTGCTATGGGCAGGCATTGAAATTGCACCGATGTTCAAGACGCGTCGGGAATTGCCGCCAGTACAGCCGCCCGAACCTTCGCCCATCGTACCGCCTTTCCAACGGCCAAAAGAGCCGAATGCTGACGACCCGCGCAGGGATTATTTGAAAGTGGTCATTGAAAAATGCCGCAGTATGCGTCTGGTAGGCATTGACCCGCAGGCGGCTGACCCTTTGCGCGGCGGCTTGACGCTTGAGGCGCTTTACACACAACTAGATACCACCACCCTGATTGAAGAAGAGGAAGGAAAGGTCAGTAAGAGACTGGAAGCACTTCTTGAGAGCCTACTTGAAAAGAGACGTCCACTTAGCGCGTTGGCAGCGCTTTGCGGCGCGAGAGACCGCCGCATGGTGCTGCTAGGTCAGCCAGGCACCGGAAAGTCCACTTTTGTGCGTTACCTGGCGCTGCGTATGGCGCAGGCGGAGACCGACCGTTCACGCAGTGTGCAGGATTTACTGCCCGGCTGGCAGGGGGGTGCTGTGCTTCCGGTGATGATCTCGCTGGGATGGCTGGCGGAGACTATTCCGGCTGACTGCAAGCAGGGCAGTGCTCACTTAATTGAGACGTACATTGTTCAGTCCCTGCGATCGGATGACCGAACAGCGCCGTTTGCCGGGCGCCTTCTTGATGAGCTGAAGCGCTCTGGCGGTCTGGTGCTTTTCGATGGGCTGGATGAGGTGGCAAACCTGGCATTGCGCCCCATTGTGGTGCAGGCGGTGGAAGATTTTGTGGAACAGTATGCCAATCATCCTGCCAGCCGCTTTCTGGTGACCTGCCGTACGTATTCCTATGCTCATGATCCGAAATGGCAGTTGACAGGCTGGGAAACCCATGAGCTGGCGCTGTTCGATGATGAGAAAATCCGTTACTTCATTGACGCGTGGCACAATGAACATATCCGTATTGACAGGGGGCGTGAGGAAGATTATGAGCGTAAGCGCAAGAGCTTGCTGGCAGCCCTTCAGCCGAACGACCGGCGCCAGCTCAACGAAATTGCTCCTTTCCCCATTCTCCTGACCATGATGGCAATGGTGCATACGCATTACGGCGAATTACCCGATACGCGCGCAGAAGTGTATGAGCGATGTGTAGATTTGCTGCTGGTGCGCTGGGAGCTGGAACGTCCAGTTGAGGGACAACCTAATCAGACCCGCAAGCGAACCATCATTGATGAGCTGGGTATTTCGAGAGTGGTGATCGACCGCGCTCTTTGGGAAGTGGCTTACAAAGCGCATCAGGGACGCCCGGCGGAAGACGAAGGCGGGCATAGAACAGCCCTGGTGACCGAAGATTTGCTCTGTGGTGTGCTTCAGGTGCATTTTCAAGACCTGGATAAAGTCAAAGTATTTCTGGAATACTGTCGGAGTTCCAACGGTTTGTTGATGCTACAGGGCAGTGTGATGCCGCCGGATGCCCCGCCGGGAACACCGCCCCGGCGGATTTACGCTTTTCCGCACCCGACCTTTGAGGAGTATCTGGCGGCGCGTTACTTGATCCGCCCGAATTTCGGTAAGACCGTGCGCGAGATGGCACGTAGCAGCGACCGCTGGCGGGAGGTGATCATTCTATTAGGGGAGACGCTGTGCTTTTTCCAGAAGGATCAAGAACGCATGGAAATTTTGCTGGACAAGCTGGCGCCGCAAAGAGCGCCTTCAACACCCAACGATCCAGACTGGCGTCCGATCTGGTATGCTGGCGATTTGCTGACGCTTTACCGGCGTGCCTTCCCAAGCGAACAAGCCTCCAGCGATGAGCGCATTCGCAAGCTTTTATATGAGTTAGTGGTTCAGGCAGCGCTCTCGCCGCGCGAGCGCGCTGCTGCCGCCGATGCGCTGGACGAGCTGGGCTATGTGCCGGAAGACCTGTATGACTTTGTCGCCATCCCCAATGACGACCAGCCGGCGTTCTTCATTGCCAAATACCCGGTCACCAACCTGCAGTACGAGTGCTTTCTGCGCTCCGGGCAGTTCGGCGAACGGCAGTGGTGGGTGGATTTTCCGATGTTCGACGAAAACAGCCGGCGGATGAGCGGCAGGAGCTGGGGCAAGGAAGGCTGGGAATGGCTGCAGGGGGAGCTGGAGGGG
>DAOTYY010000029.1:0-8902 GCA_034434695.1 Anaerolineaceae bacterium | reverse complement strand
ATTATGATACGATACAGTGTGAGGCTATTGTTCATTTCTTCCTTCCTACGGCTGGTTATGTGTGGGAACATAAGTTTGCCATAGAAGGAAGAATGCCGATAGCCTTCTCTTATTAAGATTTGTCAGTCAATCAGCCGTCCATATAGTAATCGTCTCTTTAAGGATTATTTGCCCAAGCATGACTGCAATAATTGGGTTTACATAGCTATAGGTGGTGACAAGATTGGTTGGTAGCTTCCTGAGTGCTTGAATATACGAGGTAAATGCTACTATTGAGCCAAATATCACTAGATAAGCCCATGCAATCCAGGCTTCTGGGACTGGCTGGGGGACTGGTTCTCTAAAAATCAATGCAAGGATCAAAAAACCTACTCCGCCAAACAGGAGCTGATAACCCGACTGAACGGTTGGTGTTAGATTGCTTGGGCGTTTGTTTTGTAATACAGTTCCTCCAGCCCAACTTATAGCTGCCAGATTAAGAGCAAAAATTGATATTAGATCTACATGCACTCCGGATAAAATGGCAGGCATACTAAGTACAATAATCCCTCCCGTTCCAATCGCCCAAGAGACAATTAGATTCCATGCGGGAACTGTACGAGTGGCAAGAGCGTTTATAGCTGCTACCCAAATGGGGGTTGCAGCTATAATCAGCGCCGCAACACCAGAATCGGCTCTTTGTTCACCTACCATAACAAGACCGTTTCCGCCTAGCCAAAACAATTGACCGCTGATGAACAGCCCTAGCAGTTCCTTTTTTGAAAGGCTCGTCCTTTGTTTTGTCAACAGGGACCAAATCAATAGAATTGCTCCGGCTGTAACAACTCGATAGACGCCCAGCATAAGCGGAGTAAACCCGGCTCCGGGTCTCACCCCAACTCGAATTGCGAGATATGTGCTTCCCCAGACCAGATACACGATAAGAAGATGGAATAATCCTGCTGGATTTAATGGTGAATGCTGGGGTTTGTTATTCTGTAACATAATGCTCCAGGATAAAATGGTTGTGGGATCATCTTATTGTATCCTCAAATATTGCCAAAAGGCATAGAATGTTGAAAAAGTAACTTCGGATATAATAAACCTGCTTGCCATTGTGCCTTTTGGGTAGCTCACTATGTCTCGTCTTACAAAAACGTCTTTGATGCTGGCAATTTTTTTTGCGCTTGACAAAGGTCTGGCAATTTTACGTCAGGTCGTGATTGCTCGTCAATTTGGTTTATCTGCTGAGTTAGATGCCTATAATGCAGCAAACAACATCCCCGATTTGTTGTTTGCACTTATTTCAGGAGGGTCACTCGCGATAGCTTTTATCCCCGTACTTTCTGAGGTTTTAACCCAGAACGGACGTGAGGGTGCCTGGCGGCTTTTTTCTCGAATTGCCAATCTGGCTTTTTTGGTGACCGGTGTTCTTGCAATTGCTGTAGCCTTACTGGCGAGACCAATAGTAGGGTGGGAGATTGGCATTGCCCCAGGATTTAATAAGGAACAACAAGACTTAGTGATCACTCTGATGCGGCTTAATCTGATTGCTACATTATTATTTTCAATTAGTGGGCTTGTAATGGCTGGACTTCAAGCTAATCAGCATTTTTTTTTACCAGCTATGGCACCATTGCTGTACAATCTGGGACAAATTTTGGGTGCCTTGATCCTGGCTCCTCAAAAAAGTTACGTGCTAGGTAGGATAACTTTTCCAGCTTTGGGTTTTGGTGTATATGGCTTGGTTTATGGTGTTATTCTTGGTGCTGCATTGCATTTAGCTATTCAGATGCCCGGGCTGATCATTTATCGTTTTCGATGGATACCAGAGATTGGTTTGCGCACGCCCTTGGTACAAAAGGTATTGCGACTGATGGGACCCCGTCTCGTTACCATGCTGATAATTCAATTGATTTTTATTGTGCGAGATAACCTTGCTTCTCGTTTGCCATCTGGTGCAGTTACAGCGCTGGCTTATGGCTGGATGATCCAACAGGTGCCTGAAACACTTTTGGGTACAGCTCTTGGCACGGCTATTCTCCCCACCCTTTCCGAGCAGATCGCTATTCGGGATTGGGGACATTTTCAGAAGACTGTCGAAAATGCGGTGAAGGTTATTCTGGCATTAACGATTCCAGTTTGTTGTATTCTGGCAACTGGACTTCGCCCTCTACTGGTTTTTGCTTTTGGTTTTGATCCACAGGGAATTGATTTATTGCTCTGGGTAACACGCGGTTTTCTTCTTGGTCTTGCCGGTCATTCTCTACTGGAAGTTGCCGCGCGTTCTTATTATGCTCAACAAGACGCTATAACACCTCTATTTGCCGCACTTGTTAACCTTTTTATATACGTCGTTGTTGGTAGCCAATTGTTTCGCCAGATAGGGGCCGCGGGTATAAGTTTAACAGACGCGCTTGCTTTCACTAGTCAGGCAGTGTTTTTGCTATTCCTGTTACGCTTCTTCCCAAATTTCACAACAAAGATTTGGCGTAAAGTTTGGGTTCGTCTCTTGGGTATCTCGCCCGATTCCCAAGAGCCAATACTTGAAGGATTGAGTGGACAAGTCCCTGGTGTTCAGTTCAATCTTGGAAGTACGATCTATCGAGCCTTTTTAGGTGCAGGACTAGGAGTGCTGGTAACTTTTGCAATTCTTACTGGTATTGGGAATAATCTTCTAGGCTCAATTGTTGGGATGTCGTTCGGGGGATGTCTGGCTTTGTTATTTGTTTTACCAGAATTTCGTATACTGCTTAAGCTGTAAAGTCGTAAGTGTGATAGGGTATAATTGGGCGCATGGCTACTCAACATATTGGAGACACGACACCAACCAAGGTGCAAACAATAGAGAACACTGAAAAACCTCGCCGTAAGGTAAGGTACTGGTTTTGGGTTTTGC
Source organism: Anaerolineaceae bacterium (assembly GCA_034434695.1). Lineage (GTDB taxonomy): Bacteria > Chloroflexota > Anaerolineae > Anaerolineales > Anaerolineaceae > DYEC01. Next base: position 6,024 of record DAOTYY010000029.1, on the reverse strand, counting down.
TGGGGATATTTGTTGTGATTGTTTTTGGGGCTATTGGATCTTTTGCAGGGTATCGTTATGCAATAAACCTGCGAATGCAAAAGTTAAATAGCCAGATTGCACTTGTTGCTACTACGCAATACCAGCTTGGTTTGCAGGACATGGAGGCACAACGGTATGACACTGCGCGCAAGCGGTTTGAATATGTGGTTCAATTAGACCCCAATTTTCCAGGGGCAGCCGAAAAATTGACAGAAGTTATGATGCTCATGGCTTTGCAATCCACGCCCACGCCGGTATCTACACCTACAATCGAGGTAACTCCTACCCCTGACCTTCGTAGTGTAGAAGAGATGTTTACATATGCACAAGAGCTGATGCGCGCGAAGCAATGGAAAGCTGTTATTGAAGTTTTGGACATGATTCGCTCAGAAAATTTGAACTATCGTACTTTAGATGTAGATGGGATGTACTATATTGCCCTTCGCAATCGTGGTATTGACAAGATTGTATTAGAGGGAAATCTAGAAGGTGGTGTATATGATTTAGCCTTGACTGAGCGCTTTGGACCGTTGGACCACGAAGCAGATGGTTACCGGAATTGGGTACGGCTATACCTAACAGGTGCTAGTTTTTGGGGTTTAAATTGGCAGAAGGTTGTGGAAATCTTTTCTCAAATTTATCCATCCCTGCCGAATTTACGAGACGGTTCGGGAATGACGGCTGCTGAACGCTTTCGCGTTGCTTCCATTCGCTATGGCGATCAACTTGTAGCTGCCCAGGATTATTGTGGCGCTCGTGACCAGTATCGAAACGCGCTTTCTATGGCTCCTGATAGCAAATTGGCACCAACTGCAACTGCGGTTCAATTGATATGCCAGCCGCCAACACCCACACCCGCGCCGACTTTTACTCCGTCACCAACTTCAGAAATTGTTGTAACTCAGGAACCTACAACTGAGTCACCAACCTCGGAACCAATGACAGCAACCCCGTAACGCATAAGCTTGGAGAGTTTGAAGCAACTTAGGGGTTGCCCAAATTAGATAGTCTCTTTTCCGTCTTTCACTAATAAGACCTTTTTCAGAAGAAACACACATCATTACTATTTCATAAAAAGACCCTTTTGGGGGAATTCTCTCACGCTTTTGGCTGTCCCAAAAAGAAAGTTTGAACTTTTTGGACAGCTCCTAGGATTCCAATACAATATTTTTTGTCGGGTTTGACTGGTCTGGAGAGAGTATGTAAGGTAAAAATGGGCACGCTTATTGCACGCCTTTTTGAAAGGTGAGGCGAGTTTTGTATGAGTGGGTTTCTTTCGTTGGCGATATTTTGGGGGTATTCAGTAACGTTTAGTGTACTTATAAAGTTGTGGCATCGAAAGCGTTTGTCGTGGAATGAGTGGGTAGTGGCATTGGTTTTGTTACTTATAGCATGGGGACTACCATATCAGGAAATCGTCCGAGTAGTTATTTGGTGTACTGGTTGCGGTCTGGTGAGATTGCTTGTTCGTTCTGCCATAAGTCCTTTGCGCTTGCTGCGATATTCACTGATTTACTTTAATTCCTTGATGTTTTTGACCATGCTTTGGGCGTTTTTAAGTGGCGATTTTTATGTCGTAGTTGGCATTGGGATTCCAGCGGTATGGGCTGGCTGTTTGGGGTGGCGTCGATTGCTTCAAGAGTCAGGTTGGGGACGCGGCGCGGTATAAAAACGGTAGGGCTCATCAGGATAATAGTGAAACACGGAGCGTTCAGTAAATTTTTGAATTACTCGTTGGTTGTTTTCTCCCCCTCGATTGTAGATAAATACAAATGGCGTATTATGATAAGGGTTGCTGAGTTCAAGCAGTGTGCCATACTCTATCCAATCTTCTTGTGGATGAACGATGATTAGTGCTGGTGTTAATTTTTGTGCTTCGGCTGTAAGAAAAGGTTCAAGTCGGGCTCGGTATGCCCCATACAGGCCATACAAACCGCCAAGCCGAATAGGCAGGTAAATAAGGATGTTTGTTGCCACTAATAGACTGACCAGCATAGTGACAATTATCCATCGCAACGCTGATAGAAATGATCTGGAAAATTTGCCAGCCAGCCAGCGTATCCCTGCTGCGGTAAGAAGCATCAGACAGTGAATGCTCTCATAGTAATATCTTGGCCCCAGCAACCAAGCGCCAATCCAATAAAATAAATAGGCAAACACTAGGCTCGGGAAAGTCGAACTAATTAACCAAGCTCGATGATTGTGTCGGATTGCTAATAGACCAAAAGGCAAAAAAAGCCATGAAATGAATGGCCAACCCAGAAAATCATGCCATCCAACCCATAGGCTAAAACGCGTATTCACCCAGCCAGCATAAAGGCTAAAACCATTTTCCTGTAAGCCAACACCTGGACCAAACCCCATCCTGTCATAAGGCCACCACAGTGTATAAGGATTAGTAAAAGGGTCACCAGTTACTGCAAACTGCCAGACAAAAAACAACATAGAGATTAGACCAGCAATTATACCTATCAGCAAAACTCGAATTTTGTTCTGTCTTTTATGGATAAGTAATAGGATAATGCCGTGCACAAAGAAAGGAAATGTAATTCCCAATGCAGTCAGGGGACGTGTGAGTGCCATCAAGCCTATTGAAAGGCCTGCCACGGGCATGGTTATCCAGCGCGGGATTGAGCTTTTTTCATCAAATACATCCAGCCAGCTTATTGCTAAAAACAGGCTGAGTAATAAGCACCAGTTATGCGAAAGTAGTGAAGAGGCATTCATTAAAAAGAATGGTGAAGAAATTGTGAGGAATGTCCCCATTAGGGCTGTTGACTCATCTAATATTTTTTTGCCAAGGCGGTAAATAAACCAGGCGGTTAAACTAGCCAAAAGGGGAGGCAATAATGAACGCATACCAATCAAAATACCAAAAGCCAATACAACTGGCCAGGCCGGGGGATATTTACTGCTACGCCATCCGTTGGCGTCTACTACAAAGGGCACCAGAAAACATTTTGGGCATTCTGGTGTGGGTAATGAGAGGTTGCCCCCTGCAATTGCCTTGGCTTGCCATACATATGCTATTTCATCCTCAATATGAGGGATGCCTTCGTAAATTCTTTCGCCAATAAAAGCTGTAATGACGAAGGCTGCCATGCTTAATATTAGGGCTAAACAATCTGCAATGTGTGGACATTTTGGTGACACTTTCATTGGTAATTAGAAGTACATCATACTGGATTTCCAATTAAATCGTGTGGTAAAGCGCCAGTCACTCGGATATTTACAATTTCGCCAATGGGCAATTTTCCCTCAATAAAGACAAGCCCGTCAATTTCTGGCGCGTCGCGATAGGATCGTCCGACAGAGATTTCATTGTCACAACCTTCTACTAAGACCGGTAGTATTTTCCCAATTAAGTTTCTGTTGCGCTCCAGCGAAATTTCTTGTTGTGTTAACATCAAGCGCTCAAGTCTTTCCTGTTTTGTTGTTTCAGGCACTGGGTCACCAAGGCGTTCGCTGGCTGTACCCGGTTCAAAGGAAAACGGAAAAGCACCAATGCGATCAAATTGAATTTCGCGCACAAAATTGAGCAACGCTTGAAACTCTTTCTCTGTTTCGCCGGGATAGCCAACGATAAATGTAGTTCGGATAGCCAATTGATGGATTTTCTTTCGCATTTTATCTAAAGTTTGATGTACCCATTTCACGTTTGCCGGTCGTTTCATGAGACGGAGAATATCCGGATGCGCATGCTGAAGTGGCATGTCAAGATAAGGTAAAATTTGCGGGTGTTCAGCCATTACGGATATAAGTCTGTTAGTGACGCAGCCTGGATAAGCATACATAATACGAATCCATGGGATTCGTGGAACGGTCGTAACCAATGATTCCAACAACATGGCTAGACCTTCTTTCTCCCCCCTATCGTGCCCATAAGCAGTGGTGTCCTGCGCAATAAGAATAATTTCCTTAACGCCGCTCTCTTGGAGCATAATAGCTTCTTCAAGAATAGCAGCTTGCGGTCGGCTGACAGTAGCGCCTTTAATAAGTGGAATTGTACAAAAGGCGCAGGAACGATGGCAGCCATCAGCAATCTTGATGTAAGCGCTTCCACCTTGTTTAGCTATACGCGGTACACCTTTTGCATCATGACTTAATGCGCTGACTTCTGGCAAATCGTATGAAGGGGCAGGAAGGTTATTGGATCTTAACCCTTCCACTATATTAACAATATCCATCCAGCGGCGAGTACCTAACAATCCGTCTAAACCAGGAACCTGTTCTGTGACCATCTGCTGATAAAGCTCGGTCATACAGCCTGCAGCAATGAGTTTTTGTCCTGCTCTTTTCTTCCGGGCTAACTCTTTGAGTATCTGAATTGATTCCTGACGAGCAGATTGGATAAATCCGCATGTGTTGACAATGATAAATCGGGCTTGGCTTGGTCTTGCAACCTGCGTATAACCATTTCTGTTCAATAATTCAGCCATTGAATTTGAATCAACAGTGTTCTTTGCACAACCAAGTGAAACTAAATAATAGGTATTGGTACGCATTTGATGGTTAAGGAATGAAAGGTGTTATTGTTGGAGTACGGATGGTGGGCGTTGGTTGCGGTGTTAGAGTAGCGGGTTGCGTTGCAGTGGGAGTGGCGGTAAAACGAGCTGTTGGGGTAACGATTCCGCCAATTGTAAAAATTAAATTGACTGGCTGACCAGTAATTCCTAGGCTTCCCAGGTCCTGTTGATTAAAAACTATTTGAAGAGCGGCTGCATTTCCACTTTGTATTTCAATTTGTTGCCTGCCCGAAAAGGGGTAAGCGTTTCCAGGTTTTACCCGTCCAAGAAATGCCTCTTTGCCATCTGCCATGACTCTCATCCATGCTCGTTGACGGGCAATGATATACACCTGAATTGGATCGGCCTTAGAGAATGCCTGAGCCGACTCGGGTTGTGTTGTTTCGTTGGATCCAACCAATTGAGGCGTTTCTTGGTTTTGTTTCGCGTTGTTGGAGATCAGGGGGGGCGTTAAGGAAGAAGGTGTAGGAATATTAGGGAGTTTGGATGAATCTTCGGTAGGGATATCCCGGAGGGTAGTAAGAGCAGGTTGTTCAGTTTGTTTGCGAAGCGCAAAAACTTGAGAAACACTCCAAAACGCAAAAAATAAAAGAGCAATGATCATCCCTCCGCCGATTAACAAGTCTGGGGTGACGAATCGTTTCCAAATCGTTGCTGGTCTGGATAAAACGAATTTGGATGCTAATTTCTGTCGATTCGGGGACTCGTTTTCAAGTTCTATTCGACGAGACTGCAACGCTTCACTGAATTGCAACATGATTTCATCTGGATCAAGGTCCAGAAAACTAGCATAGTTGTTGAGCATTCCGCGCCCTTGAACTAGGGAAGGTAACTCTTCAGTGCGAGCTTCTTCTAATGCTTGCAAATGATGAACCCGTATGTGTAAGTGACGTTCGATGTCAGATAGCTCAAGCCCCAACGCTTTTCGGCGTTCTCGGAGCTTACGTCCAATATCCAAAAAGATCTGTTTTGATGTAGGTATTTGCGTATTATTGAGGTTGTACGTTGGTAGAACTTCTTCTTGCTTTGCAGAGCTAACTAAAGGAATAGATACCACTTTGGGAGATTCGGTAGTAGCAGATGATTCGCTGCATTGAGCAGTCGTTGTGCCTGACCACGCGTCTAAAAGGGGTTGCGGCGAAATTCCCAAATAATCAGCATACAAACGCAAAAATCCACGCCCTTGGGCTTCAGAGGGTAACAAATCAAACTGATCGTTCTCTAACGCTTGCAGGTAATGTAGCCGAATATGCGTGGCTTGAGCTGCCTGCTCAAGGGTTAGTTGGCGCTCAAGGCGGGTCTTTTTAAGATGTGAACCGACACTTTCTATCATAGGAAACTATTTTAACGTGAGTTCGGGATAAGGAGAGGATCTCCAAAAGGGAGTAAACTTTTGTTACCACAACAACAGTTGAAACCCCAGGAGACCCTCAATGGACAGTTTACTCGTTTTATTCTGTGATGTCGATGATTTTTG
>DAOTYY010000028.1:0-10322 GCA_034434695.1 Anaerolineaceae bacterium | reverse complement strand
TTGCAAAAATCATCGACATCACAGAATAAAACGAGTAAACTGTCCATTGAGGGTCTCCTGGGGTTTCAACTGTTGTTGTGGTAACAAAAGTTTACTCCCTTTTGGAGATCCTCTCCTTATCCCGAACTCACGTTATATTTGGTAGTTGTTCCTGAATAATCAGTGTCTTTTGCGGATATTACTCTCTCATGTTGTGAAGTGCCAGATTTTAGATCTGCTTTATTCTTCATTTTGAGCCAATTATAACGTTTCAACAAAGCAATCCGGCGCTTGTTAAGCCGGATTGCTTTGGGATATGAACTAGCTGCTCAATCGGTTAAATCATAGGAATTATGTCGCTGAACATCTTCCCAACAGCTGGTCCGAGCAAAGCTAGGATTACAATGACAATAATAGCCACTAACACAATGATTAATGCGTATTCAACCAGGCCTTGCCCTTTTTGGTTTTCCAGCGAGAACATATTTATCATCTCCTCCCGTAACATCATTAACTGACACAATTATATACATAGTTCCATGTTTTTTTCAAATTACAGATTTGCAATGTTTTAAATAACGATGGGGCCACACATTCGTGTGACCCCGTCTCGTAAACTTGGAATCTTACTGATTTTCCGGTATCCAGCAACAAAGCACCAGGTCTTTTGCCGCTTTCACTTCATCAAGCCGCCTGACTGGAGTGTTATGTGGCGCTTCTTTGAGTAACTCAGGAGACTGATGGGCTTCCTCTGCAATTTTGATAAGCGCATCTGCAAAACGATCCAGGGTTTGTTTGCTTTCTGTTTCTGTTGGTTCGATCATCAGTGCTTCGTGAACAATCAAGGGGAAGTAGTTGGTAGGCGGATGGAAATCATAATCTATCAGGCGTTTTGCGATGTCTAAGGCGCGGATACCTGGAGCATCTTCCCACCGTCCTTCAGCAACAAATTCATGCATACAAATCCGATCGTAGGGAATTTTATACGTTTTGCGCAGCCGGGCAAGTAGATAATTTGCGTTGAGGACGGCATGTTCTGCGATACTACGCAATCCCTCTGGTCCGTGCATGCTGATATATACATACGCGCGAACCATCACACCAAAGTGACCGAAGAACGATTTGACGCGGCCGATTGATTTGGCGGGCATGCAAAAACCATATAAAGGCGGTTCTTCCTCGGTTCCCTCTTCAACAATATCCACAATAGGACCAGGTAGAAAGTCAACCAGATGTTTGGCTACAGCCACTGGTCCAGATCCCGGACCTCCGCCGCCATGTGGTGTGGAGAAGGTCTTGTGCAAATTGAAGTGCATTACGTCAAATCCTAAATCGCCCGGGCGCGCAATGCCTAAAAGAGCGTTTAGATTAGCACCATCCCCATAGACCAGTCCGCCTGCCTCATGTACCAATCTGTTGACTTCGACTACGTTGACATCAAACAGTCCTAAGGTATTGGGATTGGTCAGCATCAAACCGGCAACCTGGTCGTCCAGGACGTTTTTGAGAGCATCAAGGTCAACGTTTCCATTAGAGTCTGTGGGCAGATTAACGACTTGGTAGCCGCTCATGGCTGAAGTGGCGGGGTTGGTGCCATGCGCTGAGTCGGGGATTAAAATTTTGGTTCTCTTTGTGTCGCCACGTGATTTGTGATAGGCGCGAATGATCATTACCCCGGTAAACTCGCCCTGAGCACCAGCGGCAGGCTGTAGGCTGACTCCAGCAAAGCCGCTAATTTCTTTGAGCCACTCCTGCAACTCATACATTAATGCCAGGTTGCCTTGAACAGTTTCTTCGGGTTGAAGCGGGTGAGTAAGAGCGAAACCGGGTAACCGGGCTGCTTCTTCGTTTACCTTGGGGTTGTATTTCATCGTGCAGGAACCCAAAGGGTAGAGGCCTCTATCAACGCTATAGTTAAGTGTTGACAACTTGGTGAAATGCCGAATGACATCGGGTTCAGAGAGCTCAGGCAAAGGCAGACTGTCCCGCACAAATTCAGTTGGCAGGGGTGTCAATGGCACATCAGGATCAGGGTAACGGACGCCAAGACGTCCAGGCGAGGATAGTTCATAAATAGTCGGCTCAGTCATGGCTTACCTCCTGGAGAGCTTCACATAATAGATCAATTTCTTCCCGGGTGTTCATTTCCGTTACCGCAATCAACATGTGATTCCTGAGTGAAGGGTAATCGCGCCCCAAATCATAACCGCCCAAGATGCCATGTTCAAGCAAATGTTCATTGACTTCTGCAACATCTTTGGGGCAGCACACCACAAACTCGTGGAAGAAGGGTGCGTTTACGCAAAGGCTATAGCCCGGGATGGCACCAATTTCTTCGGCCGCATAGTGCGCTTTTTGATAACAGAGTTCTGCCACTTTTCTCAAACCAGATTTTCCCAGCAGGCTGAGGTAAATGGCAGATGCCAGCGCCATCAACCCTTGGTTGGTGCAAATATTTGACGTGGCTTTCTCGCGTTTGATATGCTGTTCTCGAGCGGTTAATGTGAGAACGTATCCTTTGTTTCCTGCAACGTCTACTGTTTCGCCGACCAGGCGACCAGAGATTTTATGCGCATATTCCGAGCGCGTTGCGAAGATGCCCAGATAGGGACCTCCAAACGAGAGTGGTATTCCCAAAGGCTGTCCTTCGCCGACCACAATATCAGCGCCAAATTGGCCCGGTGGCTTGAGTAACCCAAGCGAAAGAGGGTTGACTACAACAGCTACCAGAGCGCCGACTTCGTGTGCTGCTTTAGCTAGCGCTGTATAGTCAAAAATTCGCCCAAAGAAATCGGGGTGCTGCACAATCACCAGTGCAGTGTTAACGTCCAACTGGTTCAACAGGTGATCTGGGGTAGAAAGAGGATCAACTTCAGCTTCGTCACCGACGATATGGAGACTTTCATAACCGGCAAGGTAGGTCTTTAATGTCGCTCGATATTGAGGATGAACCGACGGTGAAACGACAATCTTGTTACGCCTGCCGCGGAAGTAGTGGTAAGCCATTACCCCTGCCTCTGCTGTGGCTGTTGCACCATCATAGTGGGACGCATTACTAATATCCATTCCGGTCAATGCTGTGATCAGAGACTGATATTCAAAAATGGCTTGCAAAGTGCCCTGTGAAATCTCGGGTTGATAAGGGGTGTAAGCGGTGTAGAATTCACCGCGTCTCAAGAGCATATCTACTGCCGCAGGAATATAGTGATTGTATGCTCCTGCACCTAGAAAGCAAATCAATTCGCGAGCATGCTCATTTGCCTGCGATAGACTGGTGGCTTGAGCTATTGCCTCCATTTCGCTCAGCGCAGGCGGGAGGTTGAGTTGGGGATAGCGGTATGCTTCAGGAACGTCTTTGAAAAGCTCTTCCAGACTTTTCACACCAATCGTCTGAAGCATTTGTGCACGTTCAGGATCAGTATGTGGAATAAACATTAGTGACTCCGTTCAGCACAATATTTCTCATAACTACTGGCATCCATCATGCCTTCAAGCTCGGAGGTATTTTCCAGTTCAATTTTTACCATCCAGGCTTTTCCGTATGGGTCGTTGTTGACAACTTCGGGGGTTTGGGCTAAGTCCTCGTTGATTTCTACAACTTTACCGCTGACAGGGCAGTTGACATCAGCGGCAGCTTTTACCGATTCAAGTGAAGCCAGAGTATCGCCCGGTTTTACTGTATCGCCAACCGCAACGACGATCTCCACAAAGACAATGTCAGATAGCTGGTCTTGAGCGTAATCCGTAATTCCGATGGTGGCGATATTTCCGTCCACATTAACCCATTCATCTGTTTTCGAATATTTTAGGTTTGCAGGTGTATTCATTTTTTTTTGGCTCCTTATTTGTTAAGTTTTTAGATATAACTGATTGATTAAAGTGAACAAAGGACAAATACGCGTGAGAGGTTCCATGCGCATTTGCCCCTGTTTTTGACCTGAGAGTTTCACCCACATTGGGTTTGCCCCTTCGGTGTCCTGAGACTTTTCAGGGGGAGATAGAAACGGAGTCTCTTGAACCTGAGAGATTCGCTTGAGCGATTGCGCGCAACCCAAGCTTGCCCCTTCGGTGCCGGTTCAATACCCGGACTCTCCTCGCGTTTCGGTTTGTTTTTGATATTATACCAAAATAAAAGAATATTTGCCCTATCACATGCCACATGTCGTGACTGTTCCAAGACTGGTAAACTTAACTGACAACCGCCATATCTGGCGATCAGGAACCCTCACTATCCCTCAAATCTGGCGGTTTCAACGCATATCTACCAAATTTGGAACAATCACGCACATGTACAATGTGTCAAATTTAGTTTTTACCAAAGAACCAGGGGTCTGTGTTTCGCTCCCAAGATATGATTTCTTCGGGTTTAAACCAGAGAGAAATTTCCTGAAGGGCTGTTTCTGGGCTATCTGAAGCATGGGTCAAGTTTCGTCCCACTTCAAGCGCAAAGTCATGCCTTATACTTCCCGGCGCTGCTTCAGTCGGTCTTGTCGCGCCCATGGTTTGACGCACCGCAGCAACGGCTTCTGGGCCTTCCCAGATCATTGCCATAACTGGTGAGGATGTAATATATCGTATTAACCCCTCGTAGAACGGTTTGCCTTTGTGGATAGCGTAATGTGCTTCTGCCAGTTCAGGATCGACTCGCATAAACTTGGCTGCGATTAATTTTAAGCCGCGCCTCTCTAGGCGCGCCGTAATTTCACCAATTAAGCCGCGTTGAACACCGTCTGGTTTGATTAATACCAATGTTTTTTCCAACGTTTCCTCCAGCGTTTGTTGAAAAGTTTATTGATTTATCTGATCAACTCTTCTGCCTTTGTGTATGCGTCCAGTGCATCCTGCAGGCGGTTACCACGTAAATAGGCATCACCGAGCGCTTGCCAGAGTCCAATATCTAAGGGGTAACGATAGAGAGCATCCCGTATATCATGGATGGTTTGTTCCAAAAAAGTTTCGGATTCAATTAGTTCGGAATACTTTTCCAAAGCACTTTGTAGCTTGCCTTTCTCTAATTCAGCCTGAGCTTCCCGCAATTTTTCCTCTGTGGGTTGAGTTTTTCTTTCTACCGAAATTTTTACCGCTTCAGTGACTCGGGCAATTGTTGCTGGTGTTTCGATAGTTTCTGGTGACATTTCTTGTTCAAAGGTCTGTGGGCTTTCCTCTACAGTGATTGGTTGGGGCTTACTAATCATTTGCGGTTGTTCGGTTTCTGGTGGTATTTCTTCTTGCTCCGATGGTGTCACTTCTTTTTGTAACATTTCACTCACAGGTGAGAATTCCACGGTTTCTTCACCTATCATTTCAGTTTCCATTGGTGGTCCCTGTACAATTTCGCGTGATAATTCTTGTGAGGGTAGTGGAACTTCAATAGGCGGGTAGGATGACTCACCAATTGTTTCTATTTCCCTTTCAAGCTTAAGCTTGCTCTCTCCTTCTACAGTCTCGCTCTCAGAAATAGCTTCTTGTTTCCACTCCATCGCCGGGGCTTCTTCTGTATTTACGGTAGATTCCTGTATTGTTTGAACGGATTGTGTTGGTTCAACGATTGTCTCAATTGCCGGCATTTCAATATCGTGTAGCCATGCTGGTAGTTCACCTTCTAATTGTGACTCACTAAGTTGTTCCTTTGGGGTTTGCTGTTCCGGTTCGAATTCTTCCAATACTTGAAGGATTGGTTTCTCTTCTTCCACAACTGGTTCGATTTCTCCTATCCATTCTGGATGCGTTGTGATGCTCTCCTGTTCTGGTGTGAGTTCCTCAGCCTCAATTTCTCGTAGCCAAGATGGTAGAATTTCCTCTGAGGCTTCCTGAGTTGCTTCAGCCACAGGCTGTTCACTTTCCGTCGTCTCCAGAATCTTTAGCCAATCGGGCAATTCTTCTGATAGAATGGGTTCTTCCTCAGGTATTTCCAGCACTTCACCAGCAGGCTGCCTAATTTGTTCTTGCGTTACCCATTCTGGAGGTGTTTCCTTTCGCTCTTCTGGAGTTGTCAACAATCCTTCTTCTGCGCCTTGGCGGGCTGCAAGAGTTTCGAGCCAGGCAAACGCTTCATCAATGTCTTTTTGAGAAGTTTCATCCAATGGAGTAACCCCTGACTTTACAACAAGTTGTTCCTCAAAAGGTGGTAGAACTTCTTGTTCAGAAAGCTCAGGCTGTGGAGCGATGATTTCCGCATGCTCTTCCTTTTGGAGTTTCTCCATAGATTCGGTTTGGTGCTGTATCCATTCAGGTGGTTGTTCCAGCCGTTGTTCTGGGGAAGTAATGAGCGTTTCTTCCTCAGCTCCCTGGCGGGCAGCCAGATTCTCCAGCCATGCCATAGCAGCATCTATATCCAATTCGTCAATTGCTGGTTGTTCTGGTGGCAAAGATTCCCCTGCCACTTCCTTTGCGGTGGATTGCTCGAGCAAGCTCTGCCATTCCCCTTCTAAGTCCTCGACTTGCGGCGGGGGTATTTCTGATTTTTCTGTCTGAGCAAGCAAGTCAACTTGTTCGGTGGACAAAGGGGTTTCTGCCTGCTCCGAAAGCGTGGCTTGTGGCAGTATAGTTTGTGGCTCTTCCACAGGTGCAAGAAAGTCTGGCAACTCAGCAGGAAGATTGACCTCTTCTGATGACAATGGTAGTTGTTCAAACGCTGTTTCAACGGACGATTCTGGCGTTTCAAATAGTGGAGGCAAGATCTTCTCCAATGCTTCTAATTCTTCTTTACTTTCCTCTTCAATAAAGCTTTCGGGTTGCGGTTGAGGCGCAAGGGACTTCACCCAATCGGGGAGCTCGGCGGGTTCAACAGCTTCGCCCTCCTCACCAAATTTTACAATAGACTCGGCGCTTTCCTTTCCCTCAGAGATCGTCCAACCAGCCTCACTCATCCAGCTTGGGAGTACTTCTTCCTGTGGTTGCTCTTCTGACATAGCCTGGAGTCCTACTTCAGTGGCAGAAGGTAGTTCATGTTCTGAAGGTCGTGTGACTGTTTCGATTGGTGATTCTAATTCTGGTTCAACAGCAGGTATAGTTTGGGGAATAGTGTCTAACCAGGAAGGCAGCTTTTCCTCTTCTGGTTCAAAGCCGATTCCAACTGTTCGTGTCCATTCAGGTATCTGACCTGTTTCTTGCGAAGGATGCCATTCGAGTTTTTCGAGCATCACTGAGTTGTCCGGTACCTGATTACTATCTGGCGTTTCGGGAGAGGTAAATGCAATATAAGGATCGAGACTTTGTAGCCGCTGCCGATAGACTTTTGCGTTTTCGGAATGCGAAGTTGTAGTGAGAATTTCTGCCAGTATTCGGTTGGCTTCAAAACAGTAGGGCAGTCTTGTTATCAATCTTGAACAGACTTCGGATGCTTCAACTTTTTTACCTGTGATGTAATACACTTTTGCCAGCACAACCATCAAATCTACCCGTTGAGGCTCTTCAGCCAAAGCAGCTTTTGCTTCAGCAATAGCCTGAAGGTAAAGCTGTCCGCGTTCGTACATACGTACTAATGCTCCACGCGTCAGGCGGACTTTTGAAGGTTCCACGCCATCTCTACGTCCATATAAGCGGCGCAACTCTTCCTGAATTGCAGCATTTGAAGGTTGTACCTCAAAAGCCCGTTCCATGTGATAAATTGCCGCGTCCAGGTTGCCCTCATCTTCGCGAATAATGCTCATGCCAAGCTGGGCTACACGGTCATCTGGAAATGCTGACAGCACTCTTTGAAGAATATCGGCAGCTTCACTATAGCGCTTTGCTTCCAAGTATGCTTTTCCCAAAGACCGATACGTGTCTATATGTTTGGGGAATTGTCTTAAGATATATTTGCAATGGGCAATCGCTTCTTCGATTTGCCCATTTTCAATCATCTCTTCAATTTCCCGGTTATATGCACGTAAAGAAATTTCAGCCATAGGAGAGTCCTCCTACTCTAGTATGCACCAATCCTGCTGAATATGCAAGTACCCACAATATGAGGATTTTGAAAAACGTCTCCCATATGTGGTGATAAAAAGCTCATGTTTCGTATACAAACCCCAAAATGAGTTTTTTCAACACCCTCAATATCTACCAGGGGCGATAAGGGTCATTTTGCGCATTTTTGTTGCCGTGTGTGGTAACAGGCGAAAAATCAATTAGAAAAGTGATAATCATCAGTATACTGGTAGGAATCCTTACAACACAAATATTTGTTAAGAATATTACCGGTCAAGAAATGGAGATAGTTTCTGAAATGTAAATAAGCGGTCCATCACTCGCCCAAGTAATCGCGCAATTTTCGCCTGACTGTTGGATGGCGTAACCTGCTTAATGCCTGTGCTTCGATTTGGCGAACACGTTCACGAGTAACACCCATTTTACGTCCCACTTCTTCAAGTGTGTACGCCTGACCGTCTAGCAAGCCGTAGCGAAGTTGCAAGATGCGCACTTCTCGAGGGGGTAAAGTGTTCAGCACTTCTTCCAAATGTTCTCGCAACAGGTTATATGTAGCAGTGTCGTCTGGGGGCGGCGCTTCGTCGTCTTCAATGAAATCCCCCAACACAGAATCCTCCTCATCATCGGTAGGTGTTTCCAAAGAAAGTGGGCGACGGGCGACTTGAATCATGTTTTCTACTTTTTTGGGAGGCACATCCAGTGCAATGGCGAGTTCATCTACGGAAGGCTCGCGACCAAGACGTTGTGTTAACTGGTGTTGCACTCTTAATAATTTATTGATTTGATCTCCCATGTGTACAGGAACTCTAATTGTGCGACCCTGATCAGCTATCGCACGAGTGACAGCTTGACGTATCCACCATGTGGCATATGTGCTGAACTTATGTCCCCGTCGGTAATCAAACTTTTTAGTGGCACGGATCAAACCAATATTACCTTCCTGGATTAGATCGAGAAAAGGAACACCGCGCCCCATATATTTTTTTGCAACAGAAATTACAAGGCGAGAGTTAGCTGTAATCAGATGCTCTCTTGCTGCCCAGCCATCTTCTATCAGCTTACGTAGTTCAGCGCGCCTTCTGCTGCTGACATTAAGGCGCGCTAGTTCTTCGCGGGCCATACGTCCACGCTCAATGCGTTGTGCGAGTTCCACTTCCTCTTCAGCCGTTAGTAATGGAACTCGACTGACTTCTTTCAAATAGAGTCCAATGGTGTCATCAGTGTCAATGTTAGCTAGATCGTCAAATGAGATTTCTATGCCCGGCTCTTCAGCTTCTTCAACTTCACCCAACTCAAGCTCTTCATCTGTGGGACCTTCGAGGGCTGTATCTTCAACATAGGGTATTCCTGCGCTCATAAGCGCAGCAAAAGCTTCTTCCAGTTGCTCAACATCTTGTTCCGCTTCTGGGAAAAAGTGCAATATGTCGTCAATCGTTACATACGATTTTTGACGTCCAAGCTCGATTAATCGAGCAATTGCAGGATATTCTTCTTCGTCGTCAAGCACTATCAATTCATCATTCATAATACGCGTACTACATCCTCTTCGCATGCGAAGTTATCGAACAACCCTTTTTACTTTTTGAGTGGCAGAAGGGTTATGAGTTCGTCATACAAGTTACTTTTAGATTTCCTAATCAGCATACACTTTTTAATCATAAAAATCAATACCCGCATAAAAGGTTGACAAAAAT
This sequence comes from Anaerolineaceae bacterium, assembly GCA_034434695.1. GTDB lineage: Bacteria > Chloroflexota > Anaerolineae > Anaerolineales > Anaerolineaceae > DYEC01. Next base: position 738 of record DAOTYY010000028.1, on the reverse strand, counting down.
CTTATATTTATTGTTGTGTTATTGCTTTCATTGTTGACAGATCCGGAAATAACGCTGGCGTTACGGTGGACATTTGATCTTGTTGGTTTCGTTGTATTTGATGATTTTTCTAGAATCAAGATACTTGTTAGCAAAATCAAAAATGGAGCTAGAAGTATCCAGTCCGAACCTCGGACCATGAGTTACCCGTTCTTTCTTCTCCTAAAAGATACGATGATCCCAGTCGTCATAACTAAGGCAGGGAGCAATATAGTGACAATCAAGACAATTAGCAGGAATGTGTTTTGTGTTGGTTGAATAAGAACGCGCGTAACTTCAGGTGTTGTGTTCAGATTGATCAGATTGTCCTGCTTAGCAACCCAGTCAATAGCGTTGATAATCAGATCGCCGTTCCCAAAAGCTTGAAAGTAATTGTCATTTGCGAAATCTGCATCTCCAATCACAACCAATCGTGCGCCTGTTGAGAAATTTTCTGCTGCAATAGCTATGGTGAGCGGTCCATTTGGGTCGGTTCCTGTGTCGGCTTTCGGGTGCTGGTTTCTTAAATCGGTGATGTCCGTTTCTCCCCAAGTGGAAGCGGAAGTTTTTACCAGTTCAGTTATGTTAACGTGAATTCGGGTTAGGCGGGCAAGGGCAGGTACTCGTCCAAGCCCAAAGACGGTTTTGATGGACGGCGGCAGTAAGCAATCAAGCCGCACAGCACATTTACAAAGAAGTTGATGATACTGCGATGGCGAG
>DAOTYY010000027.1:0-12338 GCA_034434695.1 Anaerolineaceae bacterium | reverse complement strand
TCTCGCCATCGCAGTATCATCAACTTCTTTGTAAATGTGCTGTGCGGCTTGATTGCTTACTGCCGCCGTCCATCAAAACCGTCTTTGGGCTTGGACGAGTACCTGCCCTTGCCCGCCTAACCCGAATTCACGTTATTTAATGATAGATGGTCAGGGCATTGCCCATCCAAGGCGTTTAGGAATCGCTTCTCATCTAGGAATTTTGCTCGATATACCAGCCATCGGCTGCGCAAAATCCCCACTCATCGGCCATTATATGGCATTAGGCAACAATGCAGGGGATAAAGCCCCGTTGATTGATGGCAATGAAATACTGGGGATGGCAGTTCGCACAAAGAGTGGTTGCAAACCAATGATCATTTCCGTCGGTCATCGTTGTGATCTGGCAGACGCAGTCCAACTCGTCCTACACTGTTGCCGCGGCTATCGGTTACCAGAACCAACCCGTCTGGCGCATAAAATTGCCTCAGGAACTTCGTCAGGAAAATCGCTCTTCGATATCTGAAAGGACTCTTTTCTAAATTTCTAGCATACTCTTCCTTTTCGTAGCCACATTTCAGCCGCAAACCACCCCATGCTATAATATCAGCGGAGGAAATCAATGAGCCGTCATACCTGCAGCCAGGCAATGATCGAACAGTTTCTTGCCGATGGTATTCACCTGATGTTTGGAAATCCGGGTACCGCCGAGCAGGGTTTTTTGGTCACACTGCATCAATACCCAGAGTTTCGCTATATTCTATGTCTGCAAGAAGCTATCGCTGTTGCTGCCGCAGACGCCTATGTGCGTGCCATCCATCACCCAGTAGTTGTTCAATTACACGCTGGCGTTGGACTGGGTAACGGTATTGGTATGATCTTACAGGCTGCTACCTGCAATTCCCCGCTGGTAGTGATTGCCGGCGAAGCTGGCTTGCGTTATGATGCTTTGCAGGCACAAATGTACGCCGATCTGGTCTCTATGGCAAAACCAGTGACCAAATGGGCAACCCGAGTGGTTGACACCGGATCCGTATTGCGTGTCATCCGCCGGGCAGTTAAAGTTGCCATGACCCCCCCTGTCGGTCCGGTATTTGTTTGCCTGCCTGCTGATATTATGGAATCGGAGTGCCAAGAGGAAGTCATTTCAACAACCATCCCTGTAACTAGCAACTTGCCTGAATATTCTGTTCTTAAACAGGCTGCCCGGCTGCTGCAAGATGCTGAACATCCCATGTTAATCATTGGCGATGGCGTTGCCTGGTCGGGCGCTCAAGATGCATTACAGCGTGTAGCTGAGCTGCTTGGTGCAGAAGTATGGGGCGCAAACAGCCATGAGGTCAATTTCAGTTTCCGTCATCTATTATGGCAAGGTGAGCTTGGGCATGTCTTTGGCAGTAAAAGCAGCACCATCACCCGTCAAGCGGATGCGATTCTGATCGTTGGTACATACGTGTTTCCGGAAGTTTATCCAAATTTAAGCAATGTCTTTGCTCCAGGTGCAAAAATTATCCATATTGACCTCGATGCATATGCAATTGGCAAAAACTTTCCAGTGACTTTGGGTGTTGTTAGTGATCCAAAACTAACTCTGAATGCCCTGGCAGACATACTGGAAAACGAAATGTCACCTGAACAAAAAAGTGCTGCCCGGCAACGCACAGAAAAAATCAGCCAGATCAAGAACCGAAAAATAGCCAAACAATATGAACAGGATTATGTGCGGCGCGAGGATGTCCCGGTCGCCTTTTCGCATTTTATGGAAGAACTGATCAAAGTTTTGCCTTCAGATGTTGTGATCTTTGATGAGGCTTTGACAGCTTCAGGCACATTAACACGTTACCTTAAGCCGCATTTGGCAGGTCATTTTTTCCAGACTCGGGGTGGGTCACTTGGGGTCGGATTGCCCGGCGCAATCGGCTTGCAACTTGCTTATCCTGACAAACTGGTGGTCGGTTTTACCGGCGACGGTGGGGGGATGGCAACCATTCAGGCGCTTTGGACAGCCGCCCGTTACAAGCTCCCGGCAAAGTTTGTTATTATCAATAACGCGTCCTATGCCCTGCTAAAGGTCAACGTCCTCCAATACTGGCGCGAACAGAGAATTCCTTCCCAACCCTTGCCAGAGTTTTACAATCTGGATACACCTTGCATAGACTTCGTCGGTATGGCGCAAGCAATGGGTGTTCCTGGCACCCGCATTGAAACCCCCGATCAAATCATGCCTGGCATTAAGCGAATGTTAGAATCAAGAACGCCTTTCCTATTGGAAGTAGTAACCGCCGAAGATATTTCCGATTTCAATTAGAACGAGGCTCACAATGGTTAAGCGTATGGTGCTTGTCGCCGGTAACATCGGTTCTGGAAAAACTTCCCTTACAGAGCGCATTGGACAACAATTAGGGTGGCACACCGCTTATGAATCGGTGGCGGATAATCCCTATCTGCCGAATTTCTACGCGGATATGAAGACCTGGTCTTTTCATTTGCAAATTTATTTTCTTGGCCATCGCGCACAGCAGCATCTGGATATGTGGAACGATCCACGTTCCACTATTATTGATCGCAGCATATATGAAGACGCCTATATCTTCGCGCGCGCCCTGCATCACATGGGCAATCTTAGTGAACTGGATTACCAATCCTATCGCCGGGTTTTTGATTTAATTGTTAAGAACCTGCCGGCACCCTCGCTGCTGATCTACCTGAAAGCTCCTGTACCAGTGTTGATGGAACGCATCCGCAAACGCGCTCGTAATATTGAAACCGGGATTACCGAAGAATATCTTTCACTACTAGAAAGCTACTACAGCGAATGGATAGCAACTTTCGATCTCTGCCCTGTGCTGACTCTGCGCACAGATGACCTCGATTTTGTTCATCAACCCAGACATCTGGATACTGTTGTCAAGCGCATTCAAGACAAGCTGGCAGGCAAAGAAGAAATCATTTTTTAACTCTCAGTATTTCCTGGCGTCATCCAGTTCTTTTGCCAGCATCTCATTGGACAAAAGATGCAACCAAATCAGCTTTTCTTCGTATAAGGGTTAGAGCAAATCGTTAAGGACGCTATCGTGAGTAACCTTGAAGCCGAATGGCTACAACAAGCTCGTCAGGGCAGTGATGAAGCTTTTGAACATCTAGTGGAACACTATCAGACCCCTGTGTACAATCTCTGTTACCGCATGCTAGGCAACCCGCAAGAGGCAGAGGATGCTGCTCAGGAGAGCTTTTGGCGCGCATATCAGGCGTTGCAGCGCTATGACCCTCAACGCTCTTTTGCCACCTGGCTGTTATCTATCGCCGCCCACTATTGTATTGACCAGCAACGCCGAAGACGAACCACCAGCATCCCGATTGACGACGCCATTGAGGAAATATTTCCTGATCATGCTCCTGACCCGGAGACTGCCACTATGGTATCCGAGCAAGACAAACAACTCCATCGGCTTTTGGCAGCATTGAATCCCGAAGATCGCGCCGTTCTAGTCTTGCGCTACTGGTATGACCTTTCGGATGCCGAGATTGGTCAAACACTCTCCATGTCCACCAGTGCAGTCAAAAGCCGATTGCATCGCGCACGCCTTCAACTCGCTAGAAACTGGCGCGCATCTGTATCAGAAGCAACTCGCGCGGAAAGGAAATGCCATGAATCACCAGCCTTTTGAGAACTGGATTCTCGATGACAACGAACCAAGCTATGAAGAGCAACGAAATCTACAAGATCATCTCGCCATCTGTCCGGAATGCAATCAATTGCATGAAAACTGGCAGCACATTCGCTTCGCTTTTAAGCAGACAACCCCGGCAGCGCCCAGGCAAGGTTTCACAAAGCGCTGGAAGGAAAACCTTGCTGCCCGGCGCGCCCTTCAGCAACAACAAACCCGCCGGTTGTTATTGTTTCTGGTCAGCGGGTCGTTGCTTGTTTTATTGGCGTTTATCATCTATCTTGCCATCAACATCTCATTAGTAAATCTTATCGGCTCACTTTTAGAAGGTCTGGCATACTTCATCGTGGTAATGAATCGAATACAACATATCTCTGCCATTCTTCCCACACTACCTCGCGTGATCCCGCCGGGTTTGTGGATATTAATCTCCACCTCCGCCAGTACGCTTAGTTTGTTGTGGGTCTTCAGTATCTGGAAAATCTCAACAAAGGGAGTGACCCCCAAATGAAAATTCTTTCTAAATTTGTGCTTATTGGCTTAATCATCTCTGTCATGATGCTGGCACTCCCAGCGCAGGTTTTCGCACAGGGACCAGATGACAGTGATGGGCAAGTTGTCTTGGGCGGTACCTACAAACTCGCCAGTGGACAAAAACTCAATGGCGATCTAGTGGTTTTTGGCGGTGTTGCCACCGTCGAACACGGAGCTACAGTTGAGGGGGATGTCGTTTCGATTGGTGGAGCCATGGATGTAAACGGTATAATCAAAGGTGATGTTGTAGCCATCGGCGGCGTGATCAACTTAAAAAAACAAGCCCTCGTAGAAGGCAATCTGATTAATATCAATGCGGTCCTACAACGCGAAGAGGGATCGGTCATTCAGGGTCAAATTACCACTGAATTCCCAGACAATTTCAAATTCAACTTCAACATGCTGCCATTTACCATGCCAGCTAACCCCAAATCGCCGCTTGCCCCGGGGTCGCTTGTTCGTCTTGCACTTGATCCCATTGGTGATATTCTTGGGATGCTGCTGCGGGTCCTGGCAATGGGAGCTCTGGCAGTGCTGGTCAGTCTCTTCGCTCAAAAGCCAACCGAACGGGTGGCACAGGCAATCGTTGACCAGCCGGTTGTTGTCGGTGGTCTGGGGTTACTGACGCTGGTGGTCGCCCCTGCCCTGGTTTTGGTCTTGGCAATTACCATCCTGCTCGTGCCTCTTGCACTGCTGGGGGTGATGTTGCTGGTGATTGCAGTGGTTTTTGGCTGGATCGCCATGGGGTATGAAGTGGGGCGGCGCATGGCTGTATCTCTCAAGTCCGACTGGACAATGCCGGTCAACGCAGGTCTTGGCACATTGATACTGACGCTGATCGTCAGCCTGATTGGTTATCTACCGTGTATCGGTTGGATTGCACCGTTTCTGGTAATCATCCTGTCGCTTGGTGGTGTCTTGATCAGCCGCTTCGGAATTTCCGTTGCCAGAATAACCAGACCCTCTACACCACCTCTCGAGCCATCTCTCAACACCGATAATAACCCGCTTGAAACACAAAATCAATCAATGCCGCCGGTAATCAATATTGTGGAAACGCCACAACAGCCGCCGGTTGAGAACGCAAGGTTAGATAATAGCAAAACCACCAGTGAGAGCGAAGTGTCCACTGAAACCCCGCCCAAACCGAAACGATCGCCGCGCAAAAAAGGTTCTGGCTAATTTTCATGAGGACAGGTCAGGGTGCCTGTCCTCTTCTTGTTATTGACGATAAAACCCCTCTTGTTCTATGATTTCAGCCACTCGTTCCGGTAAAAAGAAACGATAAGGCTTCCCCTCACGAATGCGCCTGCGAATATCAGTAGAAGAAATCTCCAATAACGGGGCATCCACAAAGCGTAATTTTCCGGTTAATTCTGGCAACGCCTTAAGAAGACGGCTTAAATCCAACTCATCTTCAGGTCGGCGCATCACTCCAACCTCATCTGCAATTGCCGCCAGTTCATGCGGACGATGCCAGCGCGGTAATTCAGCAATTGCATCACCACCGATCAGGTAGATAAGCGAAGCCTGAAAATATTGTTCTTTGATCAGACGCAGTGTATCAACCGTATATTGAGGTGCCGGACGATCAATCTCCACTCGCGAAATTTCAAAAGCCGGATCAAGCGCCACTGCCTTCTCCAACAATTTCAAACGTTGTTCAACCGGGCTGATCTCCTGATCAGTTTTGAAGGGTGAAACCGGTGTCAACACCCACAATACACGGTCAAGTTGTAGCTGCCAGCGCGCCTCTGTTGCCAGAATCAGATGACCAAGATGAGGCGGATCAAATGTCCCGCTGAACACCCCTAGACGCATAGCTAATCCATCCATTCCAATTCATAATCATCGCCGATCATGACCGTATCGCCATTCTGAACGCCTGCCTTGCGCAACGCCTCATCCACTCCGAGATTTTCCATCAGACGCTGAAAACGGCGCACAGAGCCTTCGTATTCCCAGTAAGTCATCGCGGCTGCCCGCTCAATCGCAGCACCACGTACCCGCCAACCTTCAGCGATTCGTTCAATAGTAAAGGCTCTCGGATCTTCGGCCGGGCGATAAACCGGCAACGCATCCTCTGATGTCTGCTCACGCGCTGTCTTAAGTAGCTCTGCCGCACGCCACAATACCAGCTCTAAATTAATTCGTGCCAGTGCAGAAATCGCCATGACCTGCTTTACCCCATGCTTGAGCAGGTTCTGCTCCACCTGCCCCCAGCGCTTCTTAACTTCTAGAAGATCTATCTTGTTGAATACCACGATTTGCGGTTTTTCTACCAAAGCTGGATCAAACAATGCCATCTCGCTATTAATCTGCGAATAATCCGCCACCGGATCATCGGAAAGTCCATCCAGCACGTGAATCAAAACGCGCGTGCGCTGGATATGACGTAAAAACGCATCTCCCAGTCCAGCGCCGCGATGCGCCCCTTCAATCAGTCCAGGAATATCCGCTAGCACCAGAGAGGTATTAACATCCAGGTCAGCAACACCAAGATTGGGTTCTAATGTAGTGAAAGGATAATCAGCAATTTTCGGGCGAGCGTTCGTTACCGCTGCCAGAAAGCTGGATTTGCCCGCATTTGGCACGCCAACGATCCCTACATCAGCAATAAGCTTTAACTCAAGCCGCAAATAGCGTTCCTGTCCTGGCTCGCCCCTCTCTGCAGTTCGTGGTGCCTGGTTGCGCGGGGTGGCAAAGTGTGTGTTGCCCCTGCCGCCCCGCCCACCCTTACAAACCACCAATCGCTGACCGGGTGCGACTAAGTCGCCCAATAACGCTCCGCTGGGCTCATCATAGACCAGCGTCCCCGGTGGAACCGGGATCACCAGCGGATCGGCTGATTTTCCGGTCATATTGTTCACCCCACCTTTTTTTCCATCTTCGGCAATAAAACGCGTTCGCTGGCGAAAAGCCGAAAGGGTATTCAGTGTCGGAACAACCTCCAAAATCACATCCCCGCCATGCCCACCATCTCCGCCGTCGGGCCCACCGCGCGCCACATACTTCTCGCGATGAAAATGGACAAAGCCATCCCCTCCCTTGCCCGAACGAACATAGATGCTTGCCTCATCAATAAACATGGCACAAATAAACCAAAGCGTCTCAAGCAGAATCCCTTACACTTGGATAAAATAATTTAAGCCTTAAACCTTGCTTTCAAAATGTCCTTCAGCGTCGGCTGACCAATTTCCTGCAACTCATAGCGCACACGTTGCAGTGGTTTTTTAATCTTAATGACACGGGTCAGATCAATGGGCGTTGCCGAAATCACCAAGTCGGCATCGGAATGATTGATCGTTGCTTCCAAATCGCGTGTCATCGCCTCGCCATAACCCATCGCCGGCAAAATCATTCCAGTATTCGGGTACTTCTGGTATGTCTCCGCAATCGAACCAACCGCAAATGGTCGTGGGTCAATAATCTCCGCTGCGCCAAAGCGGCGCGCTGCTACCCAACCAGCGCCATACGCCATCTCACCATGCGTTAGGGTAGGTCCGTCCTCAATCACCAACACACGTTTGCCCTTAATTGCCTGTGGATCATCCACAAATAAAGGTGAAGCACCTTCTATAATAGTGGCTCTTGGATTAAGCGAACGAATGCGCTCGCGCACCGTGATTACATCATCTGGATCAGCCGTGTCTACTTTGTTAATCACAAACACATCCGCAAGCTGTACATTTGTCTCGCCAGGGTGATAACGCACTTCATGACCGGGACGATGCGGATCAACGACAACAATGTGTAAATCCGATTTGTAAAACGGGAAGTCATTGTTACCGCCATCCCACAGGACCACATCTACCTCTTCCTCAGCTTGGCGTAAAATTGCCTCATAGTCCACACCCGCATAAACGATCATGCCATTGTCCAGATGTGGTTCATACTCTTCGCGTTCCTCAATCGTGCAATCATGCAGGTCCAAATCGGCATAAGTGGCAAAACGCTGAACCTTTTGTTTAACCAAGTCGCCGTAAGGCATTGGATGGCGAATGACTGCCACCTTATAGCCAAACTCGCGCAAAATAAGCGAGACGCGGCGGGTGGTCTGGCTCTTACCACTCCCTGTTCGAACTGCACACACTGAGACCACCGGCTTTTTAGACTTCACCTGTGTACTGCCAATTCCCATCAGGCGAAAATCTGCGCCGCTTGCCAGCACCAGTGAAGCCCTATGCATGACATACTCATGAGAGACATCACTATATGCAAAAACCACCTGATCAACCTGATGTTCCTCAATCAGACGTGGCAATTCGCTTTCCGGGTAGATGGGTATTCCATTGGGATACAAAGACCCTGAAAGCTCACCGGGATAACGACGACCTTCAATGTTGGGTATTTGTGTTGCGGTAAAAGCAACTACTTCATAGTCTTTGTTGTTGCGGAAAAACACGTTGAAATTGTGAAAGTCGCGCCCGGCTGCGCCCATGATAATCGTTCGAATTCTAGTCATTCTTGTTCGCTCCTGGTGTTAAGTTGAGTTAGAACTTGGTGAATAAGAAAGTTTGTCACTACATTACATCCGGTGCCGTAATTCCCATCAAACGCAGACAGTTTTCAATGGTCTGACGCGCTGCTGCCACCAGTCGAAGCCGCACAGCGCGCACTGATTCTTCCGCTTGCAACACAGGACACTGATTGTAAAAATCATTAAAGACCCGCGCTAGATCATAAGCCAGATTGGCAAGATACAAAGGTCGGTATTCTTTTGAAGCACGCTGAACTTCTTTGGGAAAGCGCGAGATCAATTCGACCAACTCAATTTCAACTGGCGAGAGTTCATATACTGGCAACTGTGAGTCAGGCAAAGGTTGGTTTGCCTTGCGCAAGATGCTATTTGCCCGCACATAAGCGTATTGAATATAAGGCGCCGCCTGTCCATTGAAATCCAGCGCACTTTCCCAATCGAAAGTCACTATTTTGGTATTGTCACGCGAAAGCATTGAATACTTGATCGCACCCAGCGCAACTGCCCGAGCGACCATCTCCTGTTGTTCTCCAGATAGTTCCGGGTTTTTGGTACGCACGATTTCCAGAGCGCGCGCAACAGCCTCGCGAACCAAGTCCTCAAGCAATACCACTGTTCCATCGCGCGATTTCATCGTCACATTGCCAGGCAAATTGACAATCTCATAAGCCAGATGATAACAATTCTTCGCCCAGCCGTACCCCATCAGCTCCAACGTTTTGAAAATCTGTTGTAGATAGAGCGATTGACGCACGTCTATAACATAGATGGATTGGTCGAGGTCATACTCCTCAAATTTCTTGATTGCCAGAGGAATATCCTTGGTCGCATATAATGAAGTGCCATCGGAACGCAGTACCACCAGCACACGATACTTTTCTTTCTCCCCAAGGATTTCATCCAATGGAATAATCACCGCTCCTTCTGGACGTTCATCACGCGCAATGCCGCGGGCAATCAACTCTTCAACCAGCTTCTTGCCGGGTTCCTCTACCTCGCTTTCAAAATAAACGCGGTCAAAGTGCACTCCCAGCATTCGGTATACCTGTTCGAATCCTTCCAATGACCAGGCGCGGCTTTTTTGCCATAGTTCAAACACCTGTGGATCACGGCGGTCCCAACGGGCAAACAGGGCGCGTATCTCTGCCTCTGCTTCCGGTGAACCCTCGCTGCGCCGTTCTGCCTCAGCGTAAATATCGCCCAGCCAGCGGATGCGGTCTTCGCCGGGTTCTTCACCAAGATGGAACTTTTGATAATTCCAAAGCCACTTAATTACATGCAAGCCAATATCACCAATGTAATTGGCACGGATGACCGTATTCCCGGCAAACTCAAGCAGATTTGCCACCGCTGCCCCTAAAATCACATTGCGCAGATGTCCGACATGGAAAGCCTTATGCGTATTGGGCTGTGAAAACTCAACCATCACACGGCGGTTCAACGGTTCACCGCGTCCAAAGTCTTTGCCTTTTGCCAGAACCGTATCAATCACCTGCCGCGTATATTCCGGCGTTGAAAAATAAAGATTGAGGTAACCTTTGACTGCTTCAATTTTCTCAAATCCCGCCGGCTGTCCCAAAAATTCAGCCACTGCACAGGCAATTTCCTGAGCACGCACAGGAACATTGACCTGCTTGCCCTGACGCGCTTCCTGAGCAGCTAAGGCAAAAAATGATGTGGAAATTCCCCAATGCCCGCTGAAAGGAATCCAGCTCCATTGTAAAACCGGTTCTGGCAAGCCCTCCTCAAGGCAAAACTGCTTAATTTTTTGCTCAATCGCCTTTTGCTCGATCTCAAACACGATCACTACCTCTGCATATCTGAAAGACAAAAGCGGGAGCAAATGCACTCCCGCTGTCGGCCTGTTCAAATTCCCCCCTTCCAAAGGGGAGAAGAACTCGGGTTATCTGGCCAATGCAGCCAGTTTGCGCATTAACCGACTCTTGCGGCGAGCTGCATTGTTTTTATGAATAACGCCTTTTTCGGCAGCTTTGTCTAGAGCACTGACAGCCTGTCGCACAGCTTCTTCCGCTGTTTTTACTTCACCCGTGTTAATTGCCAGACGTGCTTTTGAAACGAATGTGCGCGCACGACCACGAAAAACACGGTTGCGAAGCCGCCGTTTTTCATTCTGCTTGTTTCGCTTTATTGCAGACTTAATGTTTGCCAAAGTCTTCCTCCAAAAAACAACTTCCACAAGATTTACGAGTTTGAATTTTACCCCACGCAATAAATTTTGTCCAGTTTTCGCGTTAGTTCAACTAAAATGTTACTGTAGTAAGATGGTTAACTCAAAAGAAAAAGTTAGCGGAGCTAGCCATGGTCGAGATGGAACGCATGGCCATCAACGAACGGCGCAAATACCTGTATAGGATGTGGAAACGTTATTGCGAAGCAAACCGCAAGGAAAAGGGACGGTTGTTGGATGAGATGCAAGCGGTCACGAGGATGCACCGCAAATCGCTGATACGGATTTTGACTGGATGGCTGTTGCGCAAGGAACGCAGCTGCGAGCGTGGACGGCGTTACGGTGCGGCGGTAGAGGATGCGGTGCGGAAGATTTCGTTGAGTTTGGACTACCCGTGTGCCGAGCGGCTGAAGCCCCCCTTGGTCAAGATGGCGGTGCAGTTGAGGGAACACGGGGAGTTGTCGATCGAGCCACAGACCTTGGAGCAGTTAGGACGGATAAGCGTTTCGACCCTGAAACGGATGTTGAAACGGATTGGACGGCAAGATGACAAAATTGCCGACCGAAAGCTGCCGCGCCGCCAGCGCAATCATCTGCGCAAAACCTATCCGATGCGGATGTCCCGTGGGATGTGCCGACGGCAGATCACTTTGAAGTGGGCCTGGTGATGCATGGCGATGAGAACAGCCGGGGTGACTGTATTCACACCCTCCAGATGGTGGATGTCAAGACCGGCTGGAGCGAAATTGAAGCGGTGTATGGACGTCGTTACCTTGCGATCCGAGATGGATTTGAGAACATTCTCAGCCGCTTGCCCTTTCCAGTTCGGGAACTGCATCCAATGCGCATTTGCTGCGTTTCTGGAAAGACAAAGTCCACATGTTGAACATCTCCCGTTCCCGCCTTTATCATATTTGTCGAGGAAAACAATCACAGTCTGGTGCGGGCATACGTCGGTCACGGGCGTCTTGACCGCCTGGAACATCTGCACATCCTGCGCCAGTTGTGCTCCGCTCTGTGGTTGTATCAAAATTTCCTCCAGTCGCTCATGCGCACCCAGCAAAAACCCGCCTGGGCGAACAGCACTATCGGCGAGTCTTCGACACCCCCACACCCCCCTTTGAGCGCTTGTGTGAGATCGAAGCCTTGCCTCGCAAGGTGTTGAGCCGCTTGCAGACCCTGCGCCGCCAGACCAACCCCATTCAGTTACGCCAGCAAATCGCTGCCTTGATTGAGCAGCTCTGGGCTGTGCCAGTCTGCCCAGCCCGTTGACATTTTCCAAACTCTCAGAAAGGAGCATGACCCTTCAGTAGCATTTTCTTTTGACCTATACGCTACCCTTCGTTAACATTATCGTGTCTGTAACATAGATGGTTGGTTTTGACAAATAGGCGAGCTCCGAGTAAGATGATAGATACCACCATCACAACGGAGATCGCCATGTCGATTGTTGTCCTGCAGCTGCCAGATGTCAAGCGCAAAACAGAAA
>DAOTYY010000026.1:0-2744 GCA_034434695.1 Anaerolineaceae bacterium | reverse complement strand
GGGCTTCACGCTGCACTGCGATTGCAGAGTGCCGGAGACGGGAATTTTATTATTGTCTTTCATGATGCCGTGCTTCCTTTTCAAAAAACGCCATTCGACTGCAAAAGTTTGCACCAGCCTGATCAAGAAGAAGAAGTTAATATCCCGGGAGAGGATCTTCTTCTTGCTGATCATTATGATCATAGCGGCGCAAAAGTGCAAAATTTTGCACAAACGCCGGCGGTTTCGCTGCAAACTTCTGCACAAACGCCGCTTTCGGCCCAGCTTCTGGGCGGGCTGCAAGCGGCGGGATAAAAAACCGACCAACGCAGTGTACAAACTTGCGCCACAAAACCTTGTAGGGCAAGATTTTATCTTGCCCGCCTCGCCCAAAAACTCAAGCCGCGCTGCGGATGCGCAAGTTACAAACTTGCGCTACATTTCCGCCTTTCGCCTTTCCCCGCTCTCTCCTCTCCCCCTCTCCCTCTATGGGAGAGGGGCTAGGGGTGAGGGTCAAACCCGCCTGCACAAGTTACAAACTTGCGCTACATTTTCTCCCTCTCCCTCCTATGGGAGAGGGGCTAGGGGTGAGGGTCAAACCCGCCTCCCGAAGCTCCAACATCAGCATATGATTTGAGTTCTCATGAGACTTTCCGAAAGAGGATGTTGAAACATCATATTTGACGCGTATCTAAAAATGCAGCATCTTCTCCCGATAAGATGAGGTCAGCTTTTACTTTTTTTCACAATTTCACCCAAAATACTTGACAACTGCTTTTTAAATCCACTATACTGAAAATTGTGATAGAAATCACGATTACGACTTTTTAACTCCGAATTTTTAACGGTCTGTTTTGTACGTACAAACGCACGTACGTATTGAATAACCAACGAACTTTCCTCAGAGCCATCCCAGCGTCCTTAACAAGTATGTAGCTCCTATCCGCTCAAAACGGGATATTCTGCAATGTCCCGCAGTCATTTTTTACCATTCCAAAACGAGGGAGCGTATGAAAAAGACTTACCTGCTTGGAATTGATAATGGTACGACGACCACTAAAGCCACCCTGTTCGATACAGAGGGCAACGAGATTGCGGTTTCATCGGGTCGTGATGTGAAAACCACCCATCCGGAACCTGCCTGGGCAGAACAGGACATGGAAGAAATCTGGCAGGCAACCGTCTCCGCCATTCGCAACTGTCTGGAAAAATCGGGGGTTGACCCGGCGGACATTGCCGGAATCTCACTGAGCGGGCATGGCGGCGGTGTCTGGCTGGTGGACCGCGAAGGGCATCCCGTTCGCCCGGCGATTATCTGGCTGGATGGGCGCGCCAAGCCCTATCTGGACGTCTGGGGCGAGCAAGGATTGCTGCCCAGACTGTATGATCTCTCTGGCTGGAACCTGTTTGCCGGCATGGGACCGGTTACCATTTTCCCCTGGCTGATCGAACACGAACCGCAGAGCCTGCAAAAAGCGTATGTCAACCTGACCTCAAAGGACTGGGTCAAATATTGCCTGACCGGCGAATTCAGCACCGATCCCAGCATGGCTTCGGTAGCACTCATTGATTTCAAGACACTGGATTACTCTGACGAACTGCTGGAAACTGCCGGTATTCGCGCCTATAAGCACTTACTCCCCAGGCTGGTGCCCGCCTGGGAGGTAGCAGGCAGGGTTACCAAACAAGCCGCCGAGCTGACCGGCTTGAAAGAAGGCACACCGGTCTCGAGTGGAGCGTTTGACGGCGCTTGCTCAACTTTGGGCGCAGGCGCTTACCGCGTTGGTGAGGCGTGCAGCAACATTGCCACTGCCGGCGTGCATGTCGTACTTTCCGCACAGCCAACCCTCGACCCGGAACGGGTTTACAGCCTGATGTGCCATACCGTGCCGGGTGTTTTTTATAAAACTTCCATGGCACAGGTGGCAGCAGGCAACCTTGACTGGTTCGAGCGCGAATTCTGTGCCTCTGAGCGCGCCGAAGCAAAGGAGCGCGGCGTCAGTGTTTATGATGTCATCAATGAAGAAATTGCCAGGATACCGGTGGGAGCAGGCGGCGTGATTTATCTGCCCCTTTTGCAAGGTGAGCGGGCGCCGTTTGTGAAACCCGAGGCGCGCGGCGTTTTCTTTGGGCTAGGCGACTGGCACACCCGCGCTCATCTGTTGAGAGCTGTCTATGAAGGGGTGGCGCTTTCCACCCGCCACAACGTCGAAGCAATGATTAAGACCGGGCGGCTGGACACGAATTACGTCTCTGGCGGCGGTTCAAAAAGCCCGCTTTGGTGTCAGATCATCGCCGATTGCCTGGGCAGTGTCATCCGCGTCCCGTCAGGAGCGGATTCCGGCTCGCGCGGCGCGGCGATCAACGCCGGCGTGGCAGTGGGCGTCTTCAAAGATCACGGCGAAGGAGTTGCCAGCATGGTCAAAATTGGCCGCGAGCACACCCCCAACGCCGAAAACATGTCCAAATATGACCAGCTTTACAGCATCTACACCCACTTAATTCAGGCAGTCTGGTCTATTTGGGAAGAAAGCGCACATGCCGGCATTGAACATTGGCAATAAGGTGGTGATTTCGTCAGAAAGGAGGTGGAACGTTCTCAAGCAGGCAACATACGTCAGCTAACCTATTACAAACTCACCTTACGCAGCCAATTGAACGGGATTGAGTTCCCGAAGAGCAGCGTAAGCCGATTGGATAGCGCGTACGTACAATTTTGATTTGAGAGCAAAGTGATTGAGTTTGGTGTTGCCTTTGAGCAGTTC
>DAOTYY010000025.1:0-3420 GCA_034434695.1 Anaerolineaceae bacterium | reverse complement strand
GGGGTGAGCAGTTTCCAGTCGGGTTCTGCTCCGTTGGTCTGCCTGTACCAGGCGGTGAATTCCTCCAGCGCAGACCGGTAACGCGCCACTGTGCGCGGGCTGGTGAGGGTGGTAAGGAAGTCTTCTACAGGGTTCATGGTATCTCCCACGGATTGAAAAGTTCCACACCACAGTGGAGGAAGTCTTCCGTGTTACGGGTGACCAGAACCAGTTGGTGAGTAAGTGCGGCTGCCGCAATCAGGCTGTCCACGGCAGGCATCTTGCGACCCTGCCGCTCCAATCGCGCCACCAGTTTCCCCCAGCCGATCATGGTCTGAATATCCAGCGGTAAAATGCGCTCCTTGAAACGCGGAATCAACTCATCCACCAGCCAGGTGCGCAGGACTTCTTTACGCGGCGAGTCGTCCAGCCGTTCGATCCCGTGCTGAATTTCTCCCAGCGAAAGCACACTGAGATACAGCGTATTTTCATCCGCCCGAGCAAGCCATCGCACCACCCGCTCCTCCGGCTGACGGCGGGTGAATTCGGAGAGCACGCAGGTATCCAGCAGGCAGTTCATTGCAAATCCACCTTGCGCGGCAGGCTGCGATCCCGCTCCACAGCGAGTTCCGATCCTGCCAGCGGGGATTCCAGCAGGAACTGCGCCAGGTTGCCTTGGGGAGCGGTCAGGCGGCGGTACTCGTCGTAAGAAAGCATCACCACTACCTTCTTACCGCGCCGGGTGACGATCTGCGCGCCGCTGCGCAGCGTGCGCTCGACCAGTTCGCTGAAGCGGGCTTTGGCTTCTTGCAGCTGCCAGAGATTCATTTCGCACCTCCTGAACTAACCAGTCTGACCAGTTAGATTATACCTCCTCTTGCCCTGTCATACAACTGTCCTGCAAGGATGAAAGTACTTCTTGGGAGAGCCAAAAACATTGTGCGACGTGATTTAGACCCGGTTTCAGCCCCCAAAACGGGCATTTTGGGGCTGTTTTTGAGCCTTTTAGTGTCGTACAAGACATATTGTATGACGATATTGTGCGACGTGCAAAGAGAGCAATTTTTCCCCCAAGAAGCCGGAGCTCTGATGATTGGCAACCGATCCGGGTTCTGCTTTCTCCTTGTTTTCGAATAGACTGCTTTGGTTGGTTTACAAAAACGTAATAATATGTTATACTGTAAACTAAAGGAGCGAAAAAGGAGGCGACCATGACCATTGGTCAACGTATCAAACAGGCTCGTAAGGCAAAACAAATCAGCCTGCGAAATCTGGCTGCAAAGGCAGAAGTTAGCGCGATGGCCATTTCGAAATACGAGCGAAACCTGGATGCCCCCGGTTCGGGTGTTTTGCTGCGTCTGGCAAAGGCGCTGGACGTATCCGTTGATTTCTTACTTCGCCCCTATACGGTATCGGTCCAGCTCCAGGCGTACCGCAAACATGCCACGCTGGGTATAAAAGAGCAAGAAGCAATTCGGATGCGGATTCAAGAGTGGCTGGAACGGTACTTGGAGATCGAAAGCTTTTTCCCGGATGAACGGCGAACGGTCAGCCTGTCTGTATATTCAATTCAATCCATAGAACAGGTCGAAGACACTGCACTAACGTTGCGGAAAGAATGGAACCTGGGACTTGATCCAATCGAAAATCTGACTCAATTGCTTGAAGATCAAGGTGTAAAAGTAGGGGTGGTCTCCGGGTTTGACCATTTTGACTCCTGCACCTTCATGGCCGACGGTATTCCGGTAATCGCATCAAAGGCTGATCTTCCCGGTGACCGGCAGCGCTTCAATTTGGGGCATGAACTGGGTCATCTGGTGTTAGACATACGGGAAGGGCTCGATCCTGAATCTGTCTGCCATCGGTTTGTTGGCGCTTTTCTGGTCCCGGCTGAGGTTGCCCGCTTTGAACTGGGTTGCAGACGGACTACGTTGGATATGAGCGAATTGTATTTGCTCAAGCACAAGTACGGTATGAGCATGCAGGCTTGGATTTATCGTGCCAAAGACCTGGGAATCATCACGGAGAATACCGCTGCAAGGCTCTTCCAACACTTTCGCGCAAATGGATGGCATCGCCAGGAACCGGGTGACGCGCTACCCGCTGAAAAACCTCTGCGCATGGAGCGTCTGATCTATCGGGCTTTGGCGGAAGATTTAATCTCGCGTTCCAAAGCGCAAGAGCTGCTTGGCGAACGAATACAACCTCATTGGGCAACGGAGGCATTTCAGCAGAATGACATTGCCATCGGTTCTGGTCACTGACACCAATATCTGGATTGAGCTTGAGAATGGTGGCATTCTGGTTGAGGTTTTTCGTTTGCCCTATCAGTTTGTGATCCCGGATTTTGCAATTCCAGAACTCATTCGACCGGGATGGGAGACTCTAGAGATGTTGGGGCTCAAAGCATATGAACTCCCTGCAGGGCAGGTGGTGATACTCGGCCAATTGCGCCGAATCCATCGAAACCTTTCAATCATCGACCTGGCTGCCTTTTTACTCGCGAAAATGCTGGATGCAACTCTTGTGACGGGGGATCGTCGCCTCAATATTCTGGCAAGCGCTAACGGTCTTAGGGCACACGGTATTCTCTGGTTATTGGATGAGATGGTGCATTTCAAGACGCTTACGCCGAGACAGGCTACAATATCCCTCCGTCGAATGCTCGAATCAGGCGCAAGATTACCTGCCGGGGAATGCAGCAACCGCTTCACAAGATGGTCAAAATCACCCTACATAAGTGCTGAATGATCAAAGGGCTGTCTGGAAAAATAACCAGACAGCCCTTTTTTCGGCTCGCTCATCGGCGGGTGACCTGCTCGAGCCGCCGGTCGAGTTCGTACCTGCCGGACACCACGTAGTGCAGCGCCCAGGCGATCCAGAGAAGCGCTCCAACCGCCGCCAGAATGCCCAGCGTGATGGCGAGCGCAGGTTCCAGATCAATGCCGAAGAGGTACAACACCGCCCCCACCAGTGCGAACAAGATCATCTTTTTCATGGCTCTCCCTTTCTTCAGTTTTTTTGGTCAACTGCCCTCCGTCAAGCCACCCTCTGCGGGTGACCTGGCGGAGAAGGCAGCCGACCCGTCCCTGCCGGGCGGCAGGGAGCGGGAGAGAACCATGCCCGCCGTGTCAATGAGCCGTCCGATGGCCAGGTGCGCTGATCACCGGATGGGGAAGGGAGAGGGTTCTCCCGCCCCCGTCCGCCTACCAGCGTTCCAGCCACAGTTCATCTGCGGGGGTGATGTCGACCATCCTGCGCAGTTCCCCGTTGATAAAAATCAAAGTCTTCAAATCCGTTGCCGCCCCGCCCAAACGCAGGGCTTTGCAGTCCCGCACCAGCCTGGCGCGTCCTTCCTCGTCCGCCGCGCACAGCGCCACCTTTCCGCCGTTCAACCCTGCCAGGTTCTGCCACTTGCGGCGGCTGCCGCTGCCGCGCTCT
>DAOTYY010000024.1:0-23947 GCA_034434695.1 Anaerolineaceae bacterium | reverse complement strand
TTGCAAAAATCATCGACATCACAGAATAAAACGAGTAAACTGTCCATTGAGGGTCTCCTGGGGTTTCAACTGTTGTTGTGGTAACAAAAGTTTACTCCCTTTTGGAGATCCTCTCCTTATCCCGAACTCACGTTAAGCTGGCTTTCCCGTTTCATCCTCGAGACAGAAGCGGTTGACCAGCCACCAGCGCGGTCCTGTCTGATGATGCAGCTCGATCTCGCCAAAGCTTGGCTTACCGGTTTCGATGACCTTTCGGTCATCTTCCAGCAATCGCAAAGCATCCTCACGCGGGAAAGTTTCAAAAGGTGTTTTGCCAAGATAATCTTCCCGGCGCAGGTTCATGGCACGTTCCCAGGCAGTGTTCATGTACGTGTAGCGTCCTTCTGTATCGCGGATGACAACAACGCCGGGTAAATTTTCCATAAAAAGGGATAAACGCCGTTCACTGGCGCGCTGTGCTTCTTCCGCTTTCTTACGCTCGGTAACGTCGCGGGCAATGCCGTCTATGGCGATCAGATTGCCCTGCGCATCATAAACCGGGGAATTGATCTGCTCGGTCCAGATCACCCGTCCATCTTTGCGTACCCAGCGCAGGGTGAGAGGTTTTTCAAAAACCCCGCCGCCTTGAAAATATTGTTCCAGCAGGGGACGGTCTTCAGGGTGAACAATTTTAAGACCCAGATCAGGGTCAGCATAGTGATCTTCGGGGGTGTAGCCGGTGATGCGTGTGGCAGAGGGGGAGACGTAGGTAAAACCGCGCTGTGGAGCAAATTCGTAACGGTAGATCAGGTCTTGTGCGTTTTCTGCCATCATGCGGAAGCGGCCCTCGCTCTCGCTCAGCGCCTGCTGGATGCGTCGGGCTTGGGTGATGTCTTCAAAAATGCAGGCGAACTGTCCGGCTGCCGGGCGGAAGGCGGAAACGCGAAAGAACTTATCCAGTTGTTTGTTGTAACTTTCAAACACCGTTGGCTCGCCGGTCAACGCAACACGCCCATAGGTTTCAATCCAGTATTCCTCGATATTTGGGATCACTTCTCTGACCGTCCTGCCAAGAATGTCCTGCGCTTTGAGCCCGGTCATACGCTCAAAGGCAGGGTTGACCGCCAGAAAGCGGTAATCCACCGGCTTGCCGGTTTTGTCGAGCAGGATTTCATGCAGGGCAAAACCATCCAGCATGTGATCGAAAAGAAGCTGATAACGCTGTTCAAGCTGGCGTTCGGCGGTGACGTCGCGAAAGACCAGCACAACGCCGATGGTGTTTCCCCGTTCGTCTTTAATCGGCGCTCCGGCATCGGCAATGACGTATTCGTTCCCGTCGCGGGAAATCAGCAGGGTGTGGTTTGCCAGCCCGACCACGACACCCTCGCCCAGGACGCGCTGCACCGGGTTGATCGCCTTTCGGCGGGTTTTCTCATTGACGATATGGAAGACTTCCTCAAGCGGATGTCCACGCGCTTCGCTTTCCCTCCAGCCTGTCAAACGTTCGGCAACCGGGTTCATCATCTCGACGTGCCCATTAACATCGGTGGCAATCACCGCATCACCGATGCTGTAGAGCGTGGCATGTAACTGCACCGCCCGCCGCCTGAGTTCATCCTGTTCAGCCAGACTGAGCCCTCTGGTGGAAGCTAACCGATCCTGTTTTTGTCCCATCCGACACCTTATGCATTATTTTACAGTAATGTTAGCCCGGACGGAAAGTCAAAAAAAAGAACAATTTACAGTTTTGTAAGGTTTAATTTGGATAAAAGCGCGCCGTTTACTCCACTTCCGATTATACATACATTTTTCTGAAAAATTTTACCCAATCTGAATGGAATCTAAATCTACGACGGATACGATAGCCATGTTGTTGATGAGCGCATCGGATCAAACTTTTATCGGAAAATCACGGAGGTTTTGGATGAGTAAGAGAGACTTGTGGCTGGATGCAGGAATTTTTACTGCGTTTCTTCCTGCAAGCTTTGTGGATAAATGGGTTGAATGTGCTGCAAAAGGCGGGTGTTATTGCGCTGATCGTTTTCGGCGTACGGTTGATTGAAAAGGCGCTGGCGAGGGTGTCAGGCGGATGCCTGTCAAGCGCCGGTTAAGCGATTTTGAGGCTGAGCGAGGCGGCAATGGATGCTTTGAGCGACTTATTGGTGAGCGGCTTGCTGACATGGGGAACACCGCTTCTGGGGCTGGTTCTGGTTGTAGCGGCTTTGGGGGTGCCGCTGCCGGTCAGCGTTTTGCTGGTGGCGGCGGGCGCTTTTGCCCGTCAGGGACTGCTTGAAATGCCGCTGGTCGCCGGGGTGGGCGTAGCGGGTGCGGTGTTGGGGGATGCATTGAGCTTTGGTCTGGCGCGCTTTGCGCAGGGTTGGGTAGCGCAGAAATACGGCAGTTTCATCCTGTGGCGGCGGACACAGAGGATGTTTGAGCGCTTTGGCGGGTTGACTATCTTTTTGACGCGCTTTTTGCTCACTTCTCTGGCACTACCCGCCAATCTGGTTGCCGGTGGTAGCGGTTATCGGTTTCTGCGCTTTATTTTTCTGGACGTGTTGGGTGAAGTATTGTGGGTGGCAATCTACGGCGGCGCGGGGTATTGGTTTGGCGGGCAGTGGCAGACCATCAGCCAGCTTTTGAATGATTCGCTTGGCTGGTTGCCCGGTCTGATTCTGACGCTTGGCGGGGGGTATGCTGTCATCAAGGTGGTGGCGTCAATATGGAAGAGCAACCGGCTGGAATGGAGGGAACACAAAAGAGGTTCCTCAACGTCTGCTCAGCCACTGACGTATATAATCTCCAAAAGCCAGTAATTCGCCCAGATTGAGCAGTTTTTCATAGACCCGACCCCAGTCAACCCCCAGATACTCGTGAACCAGAATGTTCCGAAACCCTGCCAACGGCGCGAGCTGACGGGCAAATTCAGGAGGCAAAACGTTTAGCTCGCTCATAAGCAAAATGGCTTCGTAGTAATCAACTGGCTTGCGGGCATTCTGGATAGCAATAATGCGATGACATATATCAATGACGCATTGAGCTGCAACCTCTAAGTTGCGTTCCACAATGTCTCGCAAATAGGGGTCTGTGTCAAAATCACCGCGGTTTTTGCTCTGCAGAGGCTTTAATCGCGCCAAGCGTTCGTTCAGTTCGTCTAAACGTTTCTCGATACCGCTGAGTTCGTCTGTCACCCTGACCTCCTTGCAAGATTTGTTGCCGTTGGGAGTGGAGCACCGGCAGATAGTCGCCGTATCTTCCCATTACATAAGCTTCATATTCCACGCGCGTTACCAGATTGCGCTGATACACCACGCTGCCCTGAGCGATAATATGGCGCGCCAGTTCGATGGGCGCATGGCGAAGCAGCACCACATCCACTTGCCCGGTTTGCAGCTCACGGCAAAGGACATGCGCCAGTTCAGCTTGAAGTTGCAGGTCATTGGCAGGAGCGTCATGCAGCACAGCCAGGTCAACGTCGCTCATCGGTCCGGTATTGCCACTTACCTGCGAGCCAAATAAATATGCCAGACTGATCTGGGGAAAATCTGCTAAAACATGACGCAGACAGGAGATTAACGCTTGCCGTTCCATGTTTTGATTATAGCATGTCGGATTAAGATTGGGGTTTCAGGCGCGTTGGCGAGGCAGGCTCAGGTATTTGAGCACTTTGTCCACTGCTTCCACGAGCGGGATCAGGGTGCGCTCGCTCTGGTTTCGCCATTTCAGCTCTATGCCTCCAGATTGCAAGCTGCGTTCGCTTACGGTCAGGCGCAATGGCAGACCGATCAGGTCAGCATCATTAAATTTGACGCCGGCGCTTTCTTCGCGGTCATCGTACAGCAAATCAATGCCAGCTTCTTCCAGACGTTGCGCCAGATCAGCGGCGATGGCTTGCGGCTGCCCGGATTTGCTGTTTAGCACAACGATGTGTAGAGGAAAAGGCGCTGCGCTGAGAGGCAGAGCCAGCCCATGCTCGTCGTGATGGCGGTCAGCCAGGCAAGCCAGAATACGTCCCAGTTCCAGCCGGCTGCGTCCCAATCGCAGGGGTTCAAACTTGCCTTGTTCGTCCAGATAGAGACAGCCAGCGCGCCGGGTAACATCGCGCTGGTAACGCATCCAGTCGGCGATCAGCGTTCCGCATTCAGAACGCAGCGCCTCGCCGCAATTCGGGCAGGGGTCGCCGGGGCGGGCAGCGGCAATATCCGCTATCAGACCAGCCTGATAATCCCGCCCATAGTTGACATTTAACAGGTGGTATCCGGGTCGGTTAGCGCCGGCTACCAGATTGGGCGTTTCAGGTATCTCGCTGTCCACGATGACCGTTACACGGCGTAAGCCAACCGGTGAGGCGTAGCCCGGTTCTGCGCCGATGGCGCGTATCTCGGCTTCGCTGGCAGGCTCTAGTTCATCAGCCTCCAGCAGGCGCTTCAGACGTGTTTCGTTAACCGGGCGGTCGCCGCGCACAATGACAAAGACAAGCTGCTTTTGTAACGTTTTGTCTTCTTGCCTGAAGCGGATGGCGTTTAGGAAGACAGCTTTGGCTGTGCGCGATTGGGGGATATGCAGATAGTTTGCCAGTGTCTCGATGGTAGGGCAGTCCGGCGTCGGCACAGGCTGCAAGGGCAGCGGTTCTTCTTGCAGCGGCTGGATGCGCTTGAATCGCGCCGCTTCTACAGTGGCAGCATAGCCGCAGGAGGGACAAACCAGCGCCTCGGTGTCTCCTTCAGGCGTTGTGTATAGCCATGCGCTCCCTTGATCGCCTTGCAGTATATCCGGTTCGCTCTCTACTTCTCTTACCGGTAATTCAAGGTAGTCAAAAATGGTCTTGAGGGCTTGTTGGATGATGGGCTGCAAGTTATAGCGCGGGTCTTGTTGCTGGTCGTATTCAGCATCTCCAGTCAGCGCGTAGAGTTCCAGGACGGGGTTCTCGCGCGCCCGCAGCAGCCCGGCGCGCGGCGGCGCTTCCAGCTGCCATCGGGTGGTCTGGTGCAGTAACAACAGGGGCAGTTGCCGGTAAGAGCGCAAGGTCAGCCGTGCCAGCTCAAGCAATGCCGGTTCACTCAGCGAAGCCAGCACCATCTGGCGTTCCGCAGGCTGTAATCGGCTTAGCGGCGGCTGGAGAGCATTTGTCCATAGTTCCGCAGGCTGCAGCCAGGGCAGACGCACTTCCTGAGCGTGCAATGGACGCAATACCCGACGAGCGGTTTCAAGAATGCGCTGCAATGTCCGCTCACCCAGTGGAGTGAAAGCATAGCCGCCAGCGCTCAGCGGGTAGATGTAACCGGCGCGCAGCAACAATTGATAAGACACTTCAGCCGCTTCAGAGGGGATTTCGCGCCGCGTATGGCTGAACAGATTAATGTATTTCATAAAGCCTCCAGGGTTGGAGAATTTTTTCCGGCTCAACCGATTAGGGTCATTAGACAATTGTCAGCCATTCTGAAACTGCCCGGTAAAGCGCCGGTGCAATCACGTGCTGGCTTTTAAGCATTACCCAACCCAGCACCAGTCCCTGAGCGAACGTTATTGCCAGCATGAGCGGCAAGGTGGATGGATTGCTGAGAAGGCGGGGCACCTGCCAGACTGCCCAGAGCAGCGCGCCCAATCCCAATCCATAGCGGCTGCCCAGCCAGGCGTTCAAGCGCATCTGGATATAGCCGCGCATCAGAGTTTCCTCACACAGCACAATGCCCAACCAGAGCAGCAGGGCGTTTCCTTCCAATTGGGAGACCCCATTCAACAAAGCGGGAAATTTACCCCGCAGAAACACCGTCAGCACGATGAGCGCCAGCGCAACGCGTCCGGCAGCTCCAGCCGTGTCGCGGCGCCAGCCGGCACTGCGCGGCGGTTGACGCCGAACCCGCAAAGCCGCCAAACAGGGTAGCAAACTGAGCACGGCAACGATCAGGCGCGTCCAGAGTGGGGTTAATAAATTGTGATTCGAAACGGTTGTTACCTGTAGACCAATGCTCCCGCTGTAAATCATGTAGTTTAAGACCAGAACAAGGACAAATAATGAGAGCGCTACATACCCTTCGCGGCGCGGGTATTTGAAACCAATTGGCGGGCGCTTGAGACGGGGGCTGATACCTGCCAGCATGACAACCGCAATTACGCCCAGCCATTCCGCAATGGTAAGAATCAGGAATGTGTTCATGCAGCCTCAGAGATGATAGTGAATGTTACAGCGCGGCAGGCGGCTGGCATCAGGACTGACCTTTCTCTTCGATACTGACCTCTTCAATCGCCGGTTTTGGCAGCTCCAGACCGAGATCAATCGTTTCTTCCATGGTGACCTGTCCGCGCAGAAAGGCGCCCTCCTCGGTAGCCAAAGCGACTGCTGCCACATCTCCCCACACGCGCCCGGTGGAACGAATCTCCAGTTTCTCTGCCATGATCTTGCCGCGCACGATCCCTGCGACCACAACCGTGTTGGCGCGCAGAGTCTCGCAGGTGACACGTCCGGTCTCGCCGATGACAACCAGCCCTCGCACGGCAATTTCGCCTTCAAAGGCGCCTTCAATACGCACGCCGCCGCTGCCGCGCAGATTGCCGTTCCAGCTTATCCCAGGTCCAAGTACGGAAGTGATCCGTTCAACCGGCTGGGTAACGGCAGGGGGTTCGTTTGCCTTGCGGAACATCGTTCCTCCTCATGTTTCCGGAATCTCATTCATCTGTCTGGCATGACCGCGTCCGGATAGTCCCGGCGCAGGCCAGACTGCGCCGGCGTAAACGCGCCCTTCAGGCGGAACATCAGCTTTGACGGTGGCGCCGTTGCCGACGCGCGCGGCTCTGCCAATTGTCAGGTTAAGATTAATTGTAGCGCCCATACCAATTTGGACATAATCTTCCACGTGTACGCCACCCGCCAGCAGTGCGCCGGGAGATAGATTGACACATTGACCGAGCTGACAATCATGCGAGACAACTGCCCCGGCGTTAATGACACTGCCAAAGCCAATGATTGAGTCACTGCCAATGTACGCCTGCGCCAGCACCTGCACGCCGCCCATCAGGCGGGCGCTGTGCTCTACCCAGGCGCGCGGATGAACCAGATTGGGACAGGTAAAACCCGCCTCTGCCAGTAATTCAAATACCCGCACACGTGCAGCTACATTGTTGATCCCGCCAACGCCATTCGCTGCCAGCCGAAGCCCGCGCCGGTGCAATTCTGGCAGGACAGCAGATGTCCCCAGTACCGGCACACCCAACACCTGGCTGCCAGCCTGCAATCCATCATCTACGATCCCGGCAACGGTGAACATCCCACTTGCCTGCACAAGCTCAATGAGTGTTTTACCATGCCCCCCACCCCCAAACACAATCAGCGAATGGGCATCAAAGGCAAAATCGGGCATATGCAGCACATTCTCGTTTGGCTTCACGCTCTTTTTATACCAGAGAGTGAATAATTTGCAAAGCCATCAATCAAAGTGGCAGTTTACGAAGGTGAGAGGAGTTCAGTATAGATTTTTACACACGGAAGGCACTGGAAGGAAACGCGGAAACCTTTGATCATGATGATTCGTAAATTGGGCCTGGTGCGCTATTTTCACTGTGTCGAGATTGTGGCTGATAAGACAACAGAGGTCTATCGCACCATCTTGCAGCGGTACAAAGTGAATACGGAACGGTTTTTGATGAATCTGACTGTTTTATTGATCAGGCAGTGTAAACCACAGCCGCCAAGGGAGACTGCGCCAGGGCTCTGGAACGGAAGCGATACCGATACGCGCACCGTGTTGAATAGTTTCTGGCGGTGGCGGGTTGCCGCGTTCAACCCACAAGCCGTCTTTCGTGCTGCACAGGTCAGCGCCGTTCTGTTGACCGTCAATCCCCAAGGCGGCGCAAATTTTGGCGGGTCCATCTGTCCAGTGGGATTTGGGTTGTCCGCTGCGGCGGGCGGCGATGATGTCCAACCCCTCAACAGGCAAGATGCCCCGGATCAGTACCGCCGAAGGGATCTCGCCCGGACCGGTAACAGCGTTCAAGCACCAATGCATGCCATAGGTAAAATACACGTATGCCAGTCCTGGTCTTCCATACATGACTGCATTACGCGCGGTTTTGCCAACCCGCGCATGACAGGCAAGGTCTTCTTCTCCTTGATAGGCTTCAACTTCATAAATAATGCCTGCCAGACGGTTGTTGCCTAACAGCCGCACAAGCCGCATACCCAGCAAATCATGAGCTACCTCCAGCGCAGGGCGGTCATAAAAAGCAGAAGGCAGGATTTCGTTTGAGGTTGCAGTGGGCATAAAAGGGAGTTAGGCAGGAGACTTGCGCTGGCTGGTCATTTGGTTTTCAGGCGTGGGTCAAGTTCCAGGGTCAACCTGAGCCCGGTTTCGAGTGATGTGACAGGCTGATAGCCAAGCTTTTTCTTCGCCAGGCTGATGTCAGCGCATAGACGAGCCGGACCACCATCTGAATGGGGATTGTAAACGATCTCCGGGTCGCTGTTCGTAACCTCTCGCACCAGTCGTGCCAGCTCGCGCATGCTGATTTCGCGTCCGCTGCCGATGTTAATAACAGAGTCGTTTACATTGGGAGCACTGCCAGCAGCGATCATGGCTTTGACCACATCGTCTACATAGACGAAATCGCGCGTCTGGTTGCCGTCGCCATGGATGACCAGTGTACCGTTTTGGGCTGCCTGACGTAAAAATTGCGGGATGACAGGCGCGTGGGCAGGGGGAAGATGCTGTCCCGGTCCATAAGCATTGAATACCCGCAGGCAGACGGTTTCAATACCCCAAAGCGCGCCGATGGTGCGGACATAATATTCGGCTGCCAGCTTGGATACGGCATACGGTGAGCGCGGATGTGGGGTGGCATTCTCACTTACCGGTTGTACTTCCTGATTGCCGTAAATTGCCCCTGATGAAATGAATACCACCCGCCGCACACCGACATCGCGCAGGGCTTCCATCAGCGAGACCGTACCGCCCGTGTTGACCTTGTCATATTCGAAGGGGTATAGCACAGATTCGGCAACCAGGACACGCGCCGCTAGGTGATAGACACAATCCACGCCCTGCAGCAGTGTCCATAGTTTGGGACGGTCATTAATATCACCGCGAATAAAATGCACGTCTGGTGATAAGACGGATGGGTCTCCGGTAGAGAGATCGTCCAGACCTCGTACAGAATGCCCCTGTCGGGCAAGTTCGTTGGCAAGTGCACTACCCAGAAACCCGGCAGCGCCGGTGATGAGAATCTGCATCGCGATTATCCTGTTGTTGATGTCTAAAAAGCTTCCGGTTCGCAAATGTTCCGGAAGCCCCCAAGGGGTGAACTTAATCACCCTGAGAAATTATAGCACAATCTGATAGACCGTTTATCTTGCTGAAGCCGCACCATTTTTATTGCCAGTGAGCAACAAATATGGTAAAACAAATTTGGGAAAAACCACACAATCTCTCTGCCTTAAGAGGGATCATCTTTATGCTGATGTTTTTATGATAAGGAGGTACCATGTCAAAGACAATTGAGGATCTGAAAGCTGCATTTGCTGGTGAATCGCAGGCAAATCGGCGCTATCTGGCTTTTGCCAAGAAAGCAGACGCGGAAGGCTATCCGCAGATTGCTCGTCTGTTCCGAGCCGCTGCCCATGCTGAGACCGTTCACGCTTTGTCTCACCTGCGCGTTTTGGGCGGCGTGAAATCCACTGTTGAAAACCTGGAAGCGGCGATTGCTGGCGAGAACTATGAAGTGGTGAGCATGTATCCAGAGTTTATCAAAGATGCTCAAGCGGAGGGAAACCAGAAGGCAGTGAACAGTTTTTCTGATGCGATGGAGGTTGAGAAAGTGCATGAGATGCTCTATCGCGAGGCTTTGGAGATGCTCCAAAAGGGTGAAGCGTTTGAGGAATACGATTATTACGTTTGTCCGGTGTGTGGCTACGTCCACAAGCGCAGCGCGCCTGATAAATGTCCGGTGTGTGGCGCGCCTGGCTCGAAGTTCGAACTCATTCGCTAATCTGAACATTGCCGCCTTGCCAGGGTTTGTCGGGTTGGCAAGGCGGCAAAACAATGTTGGGTATTCTTCTGTTTTACGGGTTGTTATTCTATTTTCACCAGAACAGCCTTCACAACTACGCGCCAATGGTAGGTGTCTGTGCTTTCGTCATAACCTTTGCAAGTGACGAGAGTCAGCCAGGGGTAATCTTCGTGCTCTAAGATGGAAATATTGTTTGGTTTGACAGTTTGGTTGCTGCGAACTTCATAGATATAGTTTGATCCAAAAGCCTGTATAATGATCTGATCTCCCCAGCGAAGACCATCCAGCTTATAAAATGGACCCGGTAAACCATTTGCCAGGTAGATATGCCCGGTAAGCACACTGTTGCCTGTCCAGGTGGGAAAAGCGCTTCCTTCCAGCCAGCCAGCCTGATTGCTCAACCAACTGGTATTCCAGCTACCCTGTTCCAGTGGGATTCCCAGAACAGGAATAGAAACCCCCAGAGCAGGGATTCTTAGCCGCAGTTCGCCAGTTGAATGGTAGACGGTGAACGGTGCGTGGCTTAAATCTGTCTGGCGTCCCGGCGCGAAGCCTGTAGCGGGCAACGTACTGATGCCGGCTGAGATCAGACTAGTCCCCGCCCTCAAACGCAGAATGGTTTGTGTAAAGTAGATATCTATTTGACTGCCAGGATCGTGAAACCGTTCGTGTGAGTATTGTGGATTGTAGGGTGAAAGCGGCCCTGGCACTGTTCCAGGCAGACTGGTCCAGCTAACATTTGCGGCATTCTCAATGCCCCTTACAGGGATCGCGGTTATCCGCGCCTGAAATCTGATCAGCCCGTTTCCGCCACCCAGGACAAAATTGCTCCATTCGGCGCGAATGGTACGCGTTGCGGTTATATACTCGCAGGCTATATCAGGATCCTGAGCACCGCCAGTGCAATCCAGACTGCCAGTAACATAGTCCAGTTCTGGGGGCAGCGGGTCCTCAACAACCGTGTTATATGCGTTGGTGTGGCTCGTGGCAGTGTGCTGGATTTGCAATGTGAACGTAACAGTCGAGCCAAGCGAGACGACCGTTGTGTTGGCAATCTTGTTTATCGTTAATTTCGGCTCAATAACTGTAACGGTTGTGGATGCTGACAGGCTACCGCCATCCCAGGCGAACAAAGCATTGTTGGGTAGGTTTTTGCCATCCAGATTTCCGGCGGTATCCAGCACTACCACGCGGTAAGTAAATGCCAAGCCTACATTGCCCGCAGAAGAATTGGTCAGTGTACCCAGCGGGAAGGTCACGCGGCGGCCGGCATTGGCTGGGTCGCTGCCGCCGGTGGGATCATCCACGGTATACAACGTGGGCGGGGTGTTGTTACAAATTGCTCCAAAACCGCCGGCGACGGATGTGGTTAGGTCGGGTGTTTGGGGTTCAATGCTGATGCAGTCCACAAATGCCAGACCTTGAACAAGTGTGTCCACCATTCGTGCGTTGGTCAGCGTTGCTGGTGGGATGGTTACCAGCACGCGATAGGTGACAATCTCGCCGATGGCAACGTCCGTTCCATCTGTAAACGATTGATCGGTCGTCACAATGCGTTTGACCAGACTGTTGGGGTCACTGGAAACGATTAGCGTATCTTCATCATCAGAATTGTTATTCGGGTTGGTGTCGCGGTTGTCTGAGGAGACGGTCACGCGGTTAATCACTGTTCCTGGCGTAGCCGGTGCCGTGACGGTGACGGTAATCTGTGGTGCAGTGGTGCCGGCTGCCAGTAAGGGGCGAGTGCAGGTCACAATCCCTGATGCATGACTACAACTCCAGCCGCTTCCGGTAGCATTAACGTAAGTTGTGCCTGTTGGAAGAGTATCTCTCACGACGACGTTTACAGCATCCACTCCACCATTGTTCGTCACGCTCAGATAATAATCAAACTGTCCATTGACATACACCGGGTCGGGATTATCGGTTTTGACGATGGACAGATCAGTGCCAGTGGAATTGGTAAATGTGCACGTGATGGTTTGCTCCTGTCCAGTGCCGGTTAGCGGGGGGGTAACACTGACGCTGGTGCCAATTCCTGAGGCAAGAGTTGTCCCAGCTACGTTTACACAACTGTATGTTGTGGTGTAGTCTGCCAGGCTGGTGCCGCTTGCTGCGGTTTCAGAAGCAGTGTAAGTAGTGCCGGGTTGTACGATCAGCCATCCTGTGCTATCGCCATCGCCTGCGTTGAGGGCTGGATTGCTTGATCCACCTGGAATACCGGGTGCTGGGGTTCCGGTCAGTAGCAGGTTAAAGCGGACTGGATCGGTAGAAGGGATTAACCGCTTTACCACCCGCATTGCTGCCAGGATATTGAGACGATAATCTTCGACTTCACCGCTAGCTGCATCGCCAGTGGGGTTGGCGATCTGGGCGGCGTCGTTTGCCATGCGCAGGCGCATGTAAGTCGCCCCGGCTTTAATATCTGCCGGGATGGTCCAGTTGAGCGTGGCATTGCCAGCGCTGCAAGAACCGGATGCACGTTCGCCCGCATTAAAACTACCATTGACGTTGAAATCAATCCAGCCTGCTACGTTGCCAGTGCCCGTACAGGGTACGGTCAGGATGTAGGTGTTTCCACTCAGACCGGTGTGAAGCTGGGTTGGTAAAGTAACAAAGCCGCTGGCGTCGCTGACAAAGGCATCTTCATCATTGTTCCCTGTATTATCATCGCCCAAGGCATCCGTGCTGTACTGACTGGTAGACTCGGCGTCTGGCAATGTGCTACCAAGATAGTTGCTGATTATCGCGGGCAATGCGTGAGAGGCATCGCCATAGCTGGATGGAGCATCGCCAAAATCGCTCATGGTGAAAGTAATATCCGAAATGCCAATATGCTGTTCACCAGAAGGATTGGGTGCAGTTTGTCCCGGGCTGTAACGGACAGTGACAGAGGACACAGGTTATTACCGAAGTTAAAGCGAATATTGCCATTTGCCAGAGCATCATTGTTGCCATTGATGCAGAGTCCGGGATTGTTTGTACTGTTACCTACAAAGCCGTCATTTGCTGTCAAAACGGTGCCTTCCACTACACAGGGACCTGCCAGGGTATAGACAACTGGTGTGCTGCGCACATTGGTACCAGCGTTGTATGTCACAATCACTGCGTCTTCCCAACTGGTGGCTTCTCCACGGCGGTCAATATCCAACAGATCAAATGACAACCCATACACTGGGCGGGAGAAGGACAGGGTGAAAGTGATAAACTGCGTGGCAGGATTGGGATTTGCGCCAACCTCATAACTGATAAAGAAAAGACCCGTGTGTGCGCCAACCACGCCTGAGTTGAAAGTAAATGTGGGTGTAACGGTGTATGTCCCACTGGTATTGTATGTCAGGGTGGCGGTGAGCGCTCCCGAAACCGCAGGCGATGTGCTTGCGGTCAGCGTGGTGCCGCTGGGAATGGTCGCCCCATTGGCAAATCCCTGATTCTCCCATGCGATGGTATGGAGGATTTGCGCTAGAACAGGGCTGACAAAACTTATAAGGAGAATTGTGAAAAGGATAGCTGCAAATATCCATTGTAAAGCGCCATGACGTGGAAACCGAACCCTTTCATCCATAGTAACCATCCTTTATGGGTGACAGACGATGACATGACAAAGGCTCTTCGATCTGGCGCATTGTGATTATCCCCCTGTTCAAGAAGCAGTTCTATACACCGCTGCCCATTTATATATAATTTTTGTAGCTTTCCCTAATACTACACTTGCAGTTAGCAAAAGTCAAGCTTACTAATGGCGAGGGCTTTGAAAGGCAAAAACCACCTCCTATATGTGACGGTAAAACAACATGTTTTCGTATAGGTGTACGCCAAATATGACTTTTTCGACGTCCTCCTAATAGCTGAAATTTGTAGAATTTATATCCAATTTCTTAACTTTTGGCTTAAAAATAATATATAATCGTCTCATGAATTGTTCAAATTTTTCCCGTTCTTTTGACGTTGTCGTTGTCGGCGCAGGTCCCGCTGGTTCTGCAACGGCTTACCATCTAGCGCGTTGCGGTCTGAAAGTTGCATTGCTGGATAAAGCGGAATTTCCACGGGATAAAACTTGCGGTGACGGGCTGACACCGCGTGCGTTGAAAATGCTAACCGTAATGGGACTCATTACTGAAGTTGAAGAACGCGCCTATCGCTGCAACGCGATTACACTGCGCCAATCCGACGCAGTTACCTATCCGCTGTTACTCGATCAGCTTAATGGTTTGCCCGATCACATTCTGGTTTTGCCGCGCTTGATATTTGACGACTTGGTGCGTCAACATGCGCTTGCAGCCGGGGCGACATTTCTCCCGAACGCTTGGGTTGAGACGATTACGCGTGCAATGGATGGCAGTGTGCAGGTTCATCTGCAAGGAGATGAGCCGCTTTGCTGTGCGCTAGCGGTTATTGCAACCGGAGCAAACAGTGCTCTGCTGCGTGATTTGGGGTTGTTACAGAAGCAGCCGCCGATTAATCGGGCAGCCCGTACGTATTTTGAAAATGTCGAAGGATTGGACGATACCATTGTTTTGTTTTTTGATGGTGTGGAGTTGCCAGGATATGGCTGGGTATTTCCCACCTCTCCGACCACTGCGAACGTTGGTTGTGGTGTGTTTTTCGATAGCCCAACGCTGCAAACGACCCTTTTGAAACGCCTGATCAACGAACATCCATACTTGCAGCGCCTGCTCAAACATGCCAGGCAGACTGCCCCCATTAAGGGATATACGCTGCGCACGGATTTCTCTCCAGCTCATAGCGGTAACGAATATATCCTTGTCGTAGGGGAATCGGTTGGGTTGGTCAACCCGATTACTGGCGAGGGCATTGATTATGCGCTTGAGTCTGCTCAACTAGCGGCAGAGGCGATTTTGGAAGGTTTCCAGGGTGATCGCGTGCTGCGAACCTCGATCCAGAATAGGTATCGCACCGCGTTAGCAAAGAAGTATCGTTATCAGCTTATGCTCAATCATCTGGCACAAAAATTTTATTTTCGCAACGGCGCGCTGGAACGATTATTGACGCGGGCGCAGTCCAAACCGCACCTGCGACAGGCGATTGTAGATGCCTGTTTTGGTTCGGCTGATCCGCTGGTGATGTTCACCGCGCGCACATTATGGGATATTTTTGGGGTCTAGCGCTATTCGCCAGCCTGTTTAAGGCGATTGTAGTAATGGTCAAGCCAGGGGTTGAACCAACCCCAGCGTGTGGTCTCACTGACGATACGTCTTACTTCTTCACGGGTGATTTTGACCTCGTCTTCCAGTACCCTGACGTTGTGACGGCTGATTGCCAGCGTCCGTACGGCGAACATCAACGGGTAAATGCAGAACAGGCGAATACTATGTTGCCAGGGAGGAAGTGCTTTAATGTATGCCAGCGCAGCGCGCAGGTGACGCTCGGCTTTGTCAGTCAACATGTCCAGCACCTGCAAGGCTTCGGCGCGGTGTTCCGGACGAAACATATCTTCGCGGGCGATGTGGACGCGGTCGCAAAAGCTTTTGGGGACGTAAATCCAACCACGTTCATAATCCTCGCGTAAGCCGCGGATGATGTTGACGGTTTGCAACGCCAGACCAAATTCACGCGCCAGTGGCATAAGTGCGTCTTTATGCAAGCGGACGGTGAAAGAATACCAGGCAAATAGATGGGTTAACAGATAGCCAACGCGTCCGGCGACTTCGTGCATATAATCATCCATATCGTCTTCGCTTTCCACCTGTGGACCGCGCAGTACCCAACGCGCCATGCCCAGAGTGGTATCGCGCACATTGCTGACGATCGGTGACTGCACCTCAGGCGGTAGTGAACGCAAACGAGCCAGAACTTCAGCCGCGTGCCTGGCAACCAAACCATCCGGATTTGATTCTTCTGGGTTGCCAATCAGGGCAAGCAACCGACTGACTTCCTGCTCGCCTGCCAGAACCTGGTCCCAGAGCCGAAGCAGGGCAGCTTTTTGTTCTGCGGGCATTTCGTCATTATCTTCGATGTAATCCGAAACCCGTAATAGCAGGTAAGCAACCATGACCGCATCTCCCAGAAGTCCGGGAAGGCGTTCAATTCCAAGGGCAAACGTTCGGCTGGCTGCTCGTAACATTTCGCGCAAAGTCACCATTGGCTGTCCTCCACTTTGGTTCTTTAGCGGGCATAGCTTCCGCTAAGCGGCAATTTTCTGATTGCGCGCCTCATTGACTAGTCTGATTTTCTATACTATACACCATTTAGAAATATTTGAAAGAGGGAATTTTGCGGTCAGCCAACAGTTAGCCGAGGCCAATCCAACAGGATGTTTTCTACCAGCAAGCGAATATTGACATTCGCTTCCAGTTGTGCCAGCGCTCGCTCCAGACCGACAGTACAAGCGCGGGCTTTTGACCAACCGACGGTTTCCGCCAGACGGTGAATTTGCGGCTCAAACTCCAGGTTAGTCAACGGTGCGTTCGTACTGACGGCTGCCAGCATGACATCCCGCCATAGCGAAAGCCATGTTACCAGTACAGGGCGCAGCTCCTCACGTGATTTTGCCACTTTTTCGACGTAGGCAAAACGAGCGCGGCGCGACTCTGCCAACAATTCAAACATTTCAGCTCCCCATGCGTGAAGTTGCTTCAGCATCTGCGGGTTTTGATGCAGACGCAGGGCGTAACCCGGACGACCATTTGCCAGATGTGCCAGTTTCCAGGCTTCGTTGTTGTTGACTCCCCAGTGAGTTTGTAACGCTTCTGCCAGCCGCTCGACCGAAAGCGGACGCAGGCGTAACACCTCACAACGTGAAACAATCGTGGGAAGCAGATTTTCAGCCGCGTCAGCGGTGAGTAAGAGAATAACTTTTTGTGGGGGTTCTTCCAATGTTTTTAGCAGGGCATTTTGCGCTGCAACAGTGGCTTCTTCAAAACGCAGTAACACTGCCACCCGATAACGAGTTTGATAGGGCGCTAAAGAAAGGATGTGTTGCAGGTCGCGTATCTGTTCAATCTTAATCGTATGACTATCAGGTTCAGACTGTACGATAGAAAGATCAGTCATTTCCATGCGCTTGGTTTGCTGGCAGATTTGACATTCACCGCAGGGTTCGCCGGGTGCTGGGGGGTAGAGGCAATGGAGTGCTTGGGCAAAGCATAGCGCCAATGTGCGTCGCCCGACCCCTTCTGTACCGGTGAACAGATAAGCATGGCGCACTGCATTGTGTACCATGTGTTGTTTTAACAATTGTGCAGCCCACTCGTGCCCTAATAGGGTGTTCCAGGTCATCGCTGTAATGATCCTTGTTCCGGTGTGCGAGGGTGTGGATTGTTCTCGTACTTATGGCGCAACCAGATAAATTGTACCATCTGAAAACGAGGCGAACTCTTTGATTTTAAGAGGCATGCCCAGCAACTCGCTGGGATCAGGCATTGGGTAGCGTTTTCCAATAATCCCCCCTTCTGGCAGCACCTCATTAAACCAGACAATGTAGAAAGGAAGATGATTGGGTGTCAAATACATGTCGCGTACTTTGCTATCGTATGGTAAAGCAGGTTGGATGTCCGCAAACATGTACAGACAACGATGGCAGTTGCTGTAAATCGTGTGTGCATCAGCCAACGAGTTTTGTCGCAGGTACGCCATTGTTTCGCTATTCTGCAGAGAGTACATTGAAAAGCCGGTGCTGAATGTGGCTGCTTCACGCTTTGCCAATGCAAACTGTGCGGTAAATGGTGCAGGAAGCAAACTCAAAAGCAGTAACAAAGCCAGCCAGTTTAATTGCTTGAGCGTTCTAACGGAAGACGGCAGATGGTTTTTGATTTGCAGAATCAGGTAAGCCAGGACTAACCACAAGGGAACAAAGATGGGCGACAGCAAGCGGTTGCCCAGTTGAGCATTATGGTAAATCGAGAGCGTGATGATCAGGTAAACCGTGTAAATCAGAGCAAAGAACAGCAAAAGGAGAAATCTCGGGTTTGTCAGTGAATGCAAAAAGGTCTTTGGCTGTTTAATCATAGCTGCTGCAAGTACAATCGCCAGTAAACCGAAGAATAGAGCCGCAGCAATCGGGTTCCAGTTAGGTGGAAAAAACCAGTTTGCAATGGTCGTGCCTGCCAATCGCAAGTTGTCAGCAAGGGTGAGGTAGGCTGGCGTCCGCACGCCGGCGAACAATCCAGTCAGGATATAGTTGCGTCCCATCCACAATGCCAGTGGGAGGGATGAGAAAAAAGCGAATAAAAAACTGCGCAGCAGTCGTTTCCAGAAGGCATCGTCTGGGAAGAGTAATAAAGTCAGAGACCCTGTGAACATCAATGCTACCCCTGGGTAACGCGTCAGGGCATGCAAAGCGGTTGCCAAGGTAAAGAGCAGAGCGTACTTGGTTTGCCCGGTTTCCAAAAAGCATACAAACCAGAGAAAGAAAAGTAATTCCAACAGAATAAACAAAGGTTCAGAGAGCAGATAGACTGCTGCCTCAGTGAGAGGATACCCAACGGTGATAAGCAAGAGGACAGCAGTGCGATACCCTTCGCCGGCTTCTGCCAGCAAGCGCTGGATCAGCAAACCCGAGCAATAAATCATAGCCCCCAGCAGGATGGCATGCATCCATCTGACCCCGACCAGAGGCGAAGAGAGTGGCAAGAGTTCAAATACTGCCAGCAAGGTTGGATAAAGCGGCGGCCACCAGTCAAAAACGTCACCGTTCAGGGCAATGTAGCCATCGCCGGTAATCAAGTGGCGTGCAGCGCTGGTATAGTTAACCGAATCGCCCACAATCCATAAACCGAATTGCCGGCTGACAACAAAGAACAGAATAACACCCAGTAAGCTAAAGACAAACAGCAGGTGCTTTTTTCTGATGGGGGTGGTTTCTCTGACATGCACACCCGCTGCAGACCCGGGCCAGACCAACAGCATGACGCATAATCCACTCAATATCAGAAATGTGAGAGGAATAACGGTAAGAATGATTGCCGGGAGACGTGTTCCCGACAGCCTCATAGGTGACTGCTCGTGAATGAAGAGATGATTCGCATGAGGTGAGTAGAGATCATATGTCCTTTCTTCGCCGTCGTAGCTCACTCGCACCATACCGCTTTCCGGCGATGTCTTAAAAATCAACACGATGTCTCTGGCAATTCCCTGCCAGCGCAATCTTGCAGGCTGCGTGCCGCTGGCGGCCATACGGTCACCAACGCGCTGCCAGTCGCCCTCAATGGAAAAATTGGAAAAGCTGATAAATTCACCTTCTGCGCTGAAGCCCAACAGTTCAACTGCTCTTCCATTGGAAGCAGCGTTTTTCTCGCCATCAACCAAGATTTCAAGTTGATTCGATGACAAGTAAAGGACAGGTGTCTTCCAGGGTGAAAAGGTGAATAGATACAGACCGCCAAGCAGACCGCCTGTCAACGCAAGGGCAAGCTGATTTTTTCGCAGTCTGCTCAGTACTGGCAGAAGCAGGCTCTGAATGACAAAGTATGTTCCCGCCAGCAGAAGGATGATCAGCAGTGTAAGCAGTGCCAGCCGCCGTCTGCCAATTGGCTGCATCAGGAACAGATGCAGATATAGACTGCCGGCAGCCGAAGCGCTGACCATAAACGCCAGGAACAGCGATGGCAGGGAAAGGTTGAGAAGCTTTGCATGTACCCACGGTTTCATGGCGTTTTCTATTAACAGCATAGGGCTTAATAGGTATCTTTGCTCTTTCCCTGAATACGCAGCGGCAGCTTTCCCACAGCATAAGCGTGGTGTTCGTTGAACAGCCAGCGGTGCAGAGCGGTCATACTGTCAATGGTTTGGCTGACGGCGCGTGCAAGCTTCAGACTTTGCGCTTCTTTTTTCTGCCGTGCAGCCAAAGTTTCTGAGTCCATCCCACAATTGGGTGTAGTTTCAAAGTGTAGCTCATATCCCTCTGGGGGTACATCCAGGCTAAACACCCAACGGAAAATAAAAGCAGTGCGCGGCATATGAAACTCGGAAGTGATGACCGCAAGTCGCCGCAGGTGTAATGGTTCAACATGAAGCAGACGTGCAAAAAAAGCGTTGCCGATCGTATCCAATGAACAAGTTTCGGTCAAGATACGTTCTGACGGAATTCCATGCGATAGCAGATAACGAGCGGCGGCTAGGGACTCCAAAATTGGGAATCCATCCTCATCCAGCGGTGGGGGAACATGTACACTGCCGGCGCTGAGAGTGATGAAAAGCTCGCCGTTTTCCATTTCGAGAGCACGCTGCAGGCGCGCGATAGACCAGGGCGGCAATTCGCCGCCAGTGCGGACTCCCCCGCCGGGAATCAGAATGGCATCATAAGCGGGCATAACCAATCACTGAGCCAGCGCAAGAAGGAATTCTGGTATCCAGAGGCGATAGGTAAATAGTGAGAGCGCCGCCGAAGCCAGTACCATTATCACCCCAAAGATGATCAGAGCTTTATCGCGCCGACGGTAGTGCAGCTCCTGCAGCCAGGTACGCGGTCCAACGCCAAAAGCACGCAGGTCCATCGCGTCAATGATATCCTCGCTGCCCATGATGGCGTGGATGGTTACCGGTACAATGAGCGGCGCCAGCTTGCGAACTTGTTCAAACAAACCACCGCTTAACTTTTCGATTTCGTAGCCGCGCGCTTTTTGCGCATCCATCGTCAAGGAAAAATCACGTCCAAAAGTTGGGATAAATCGCATGGTCAAATCCATCCCATAAGCAATCTTATCCGGCATTCCCAGCTTGCGGAATGTCACCCCATATAATGCCGGATTGAGCGAGTAGGGAATCAAAATAGTCATGCTGGCGATGCTGAACACGCGCAGAATCATGCTGGCGGAGAACATGATGCGCTCGGCGGTAACCCACAGGGTGGGACGCCAGCCAAAAATTGTGAATGGTGCAGTATATTGGGTGATAATATGCTCTACGCGATACAATTCCACACCGCCGCGGCCCGTAAGAAAGGTAAAGAAGGCAAAGAACAGAATGAAGCCAGTAATAAACAGCCAAGCGCGGCGTGATTCCTTCCATGTGACTCCGGAAGTGAAAACGGTCAGTAATGCGATTGCCGTAAAGAAAAGCAAATAGCGAAAGTCCCAAAAGAACAGGGTGGATGCCAGAAAACAGGCGAAAAAGATAATCCACGCCCGCGGATCAAAAGATTGGATCAGCGACTTCCGCTCGCGGTAACGCCAGGTAACCAGCATAAGCTTTCCAAGTCTGGTTAGGCTTCCGAAACTTTGTGAGAAGTCCCGGAAGCCCAACGATGTTTTTGCTAACGCCCGGTTTGACGCTGTACCGCTGCGTAAGCAGCAACCAGAATTGGCACCAGGATGGCAGCGAAGATCATGTTCGGTCCAGCCGCGGGCAGGAATTCACCCACAATGGCAACTGCCGGTGGGAAGCCATTGATCCAGATATCCGAGATGGCGGCGAAGCCGATACCCAGGAAATTACCTAACATGCTCCAGGTAACCGCTGCGGCGACGTCTATGTTTTTACCAAAGGCGTAACGCACTGCCAGCACCAGGATCAAACCGACGACCGCAGAAAGTCCAGCGAAGAGGCTGATTTGCTGGTCGCCAAAGATGTTATTTTCCGGATCAAAGAACAACATGTTGGGCTGGTTGCGGTTGAGGAAGAAGATAACGGTAGCAATTGCAGCAACAATGATGCTGAGGATCAGGACAACATTAATGCTTTTTTTCTTGTCCTCGAAAAGCCAAGCCATGCCAGCAATCATGCCTACCAGTCCATTCCCCACCGACCACTGTGGCGAGAGACCAAAACCGGTCAACGCGTCACCGAACATATTACCTACTGCACCGGTGAACAGCCCCACTGCCGGTCCAAAGGCATAACCGAAGAACATTGGGATGGCAATTGCCGGACGTAGTGCCACCTGACTGACTGAGGGAACGGCAAAGACAGTGCCATTGAACAGGTATGAGAAGATGGCATATAGTGCCGCGCCGATCGCCATATAGACTACCTCGCGTGTCCCAACTTCCCAGATTTTACGAGTACGGGTCAGCCAGTACACGATGAAAACAATCAACAACCCAATGGCAACGAAGACAAAACGCAGCAGAGCCGTTTCATCCAATTGCAGGTCGGGGTTGATAAGCGGCGCGATCAACGCAATGCCGATAAAGAATACCAGCACGGCAATCAGTGCCAGGACAACAGAAAGCAGTTTACGATCCATAACATCCTCCTTTTGATCTGAAAAAAGTAGATTATGAAGCAGTGATGACCTTTTATTGAAACACCCGACTGTTCAGCGGGTGTCACTCAGCAATCAAGGTGGCAACAGATGTGCCAGAGCCTCAGCCCTCAGGAAGTGCCCAGCGCGTGGAAGATACTCCAGGTTGGCTTGCAGTAACGACGTGGGCACTAATCGGTTGGCGGTCAACCGTTCAAAATCGGACAATACTTCCTCTGGCTTTCCATCTGCTACCAATCGCCCTTGGTTCACCAGCAGAACGCGGTTGGCATAAATCACAGCCAGGTCCACATCATGAGTGATAAAAAGGATGGCTTGAAAGCCCTGCATTTGCACAATAGAGGTCATGAAATCCATATAGTTCTTGTAATCCTGTCCGGCGGTGGGTTCATCCATGACCAGGATACGCGAGCGCATGGCAAGGATAGCGGCGATGCTGACCCGTTTCTGTTGACCAAAAGAAAGTGCCAGCGGCGGGTCTTGCTCCATTCCGTTGAGGTGAACAATTTCCACCGCTTCGGCAACCTGTTTTTCGATGTCCTCGGGTTGGTATCCTAGGTTTTTGGGACCAAATGCCAGTTCATCATGTACCGTAGGCGCAAAGAGCATGTGGCTTGGGCTTTGGAAGACGTAACCCAGCGTATTGGCAATCTCTGCCACGCTCTGGTGACGTGTATCCCTGCCCTGCACCAGCACACGTCCGCTTTTCGGCTTAAGCAAGCCAATGGCGTGTTTTACCAGCGTGGTTTTTCCGGCACCGTTTGGACCCAGGACAGCGATAACATCCCCGCGGTGAATATCCAGATTGATTTTATCCAGAACGAGCTGACCCTCTTCGTAGCCGAAACTGACATCCTCAAAGCGCACCAGTGGCTCTTCTTCTGTTGAGAGTGCGACATCCGGCAAGGGCTGCAGGATTGGCGGCGGCGGAAATGCTGATGCACGCTGGATAATCATCTTGGCTGGCAATTTGACCTCGCGATAATCCACCGCTCTGGTCAGTCCATCAGTATCACCATCGTAACGTATCTCGCCCTCCACCATAAACAGGACACGGTCGGGCTGGATTTTGAGTACATCCTCTACTCGATGTTCCACCATAAGAACGGTCATCCCCTCATCGGCAAGGCGGCGAATTAATGCCAGAGCTTCCTGTGCCGAAGCCGGAACCAGACTTGCCAGCGATTCATCCAGTAAGAGAATGCTCGGGTTCATTGCCAGCACACCCGCCAGAGCCACCTTTTGCTTCTCGCCGCCGGAAAGGTTGAAGGTTTCACGGTCTCGCAGGTGGGAGATGTTCAGGTATTCCAGTGCTTGCTCAACGCGGCGCAATATCTCATCTCGCGGCAAGCCGAGGTTTTCCAGTCCAAATGCTACCTCAAAGAGAACCCGCGTGCCCAGAATTTGCCGTTCTGGATCCTGCAACACAGTGCCAACCAGTTGTGAAATGCGCGCCAGCGGCAGAACTGCAATATCCTGTCCTTGCAGCAGGATACGACCACTGATCTCACCTTTGTAGCTGCGCGGAATAAGACCATTTATACAGCGCGCTAACGTGGTTTTGCCACACCCGCTTGCCCCAGCAATGAGAATGAGCTGACCCTGAGCAACGGAAAGAGAGATGTTTTTGATCGCCGGTTCTGTCCGATTGCGGTAACGGAAAGTAAGGTTACGTGAGTTCGGGATAAGGAGAGGATCTCCAAAAGGGAGTAAACTTTTGTTACCACAACAACAGTTGAAACCCCAGGAGACCCTCAATGGACAGTTTACTCGTTTTATTCTGTGATGTCGATGATTTTTGCAAAG
>DAOTYY010000023.1:0-22695 GCA_034434695.1 Anaerolineaceae bacterium | reverse complement strand
CTTTGCAAAAATCATCGACATCACAGAATAAAACGAGTAAACTGTCCATTGAGGGTCTCCTGGGGTTTCAACTGTTGTTGTGGTAACAAAAGTTTACTCCCTTTTGGAGATCCTCTCCTTATCCCGAACTCACGTATCATTACGCCATTATGTTGAGTGGCAAATTTGCTCGAAAACAATCCAAAGGGCTTTTCGTCAAAAAACCCCGCAACGGCGGAAGTGTTACTTCACTATAATGCCTTGTGATCAAGCGACTGACTGAAAGGAGGTACACGGTGCCAATCAAGATTCCTAATGCACTGCCCGCTAGAGAAATCTTGGCAAGCGAGAATATCTTTGTCATGGATGAGGAGCGCGCTATCCATCAGGATATTCGTCCGCTTCGTATAGCCATCTTAAACTTAATGCCAACCAAAATTGCTACCGAGACACAATTACTACGCCTGCTCGGCAACACAGCTTTACAGGTAGAAATTGCCTTCATGCGCACAGCTTCGCATCATAGCAAAAACACCCCTGAAGAGCATCTGCTGACCTTTTACCGTACCTTTGATGAGATGAAGAACGAGAAATACGATGGTTTCATTGTCACTGGTGCGCCGGTGGAACTTCTCTCCTTTGAGGAGGTGGATTATTGGAGTGAGCTGCAGGAAATCATCGAGTGGAGCAAGCACAATGTCTTTTCTACCTTCTTCATTTGCTGGGGAGCGCAGGCGGCACTGTACCATCAGTACGGTATCCCAAAGTATCCGCTTCCCCAAAAGATGTTCGGCGTTTTTGAGCATACTTTCAGCCGGCGCAACATTCCGCTATTGCGCGGCTTTGACGATGTATTTTATGCCCCGCACTCCCGCCATACCGAAATCCGTCGCGAGGATATCCTCAAGGTTGACGAACTGGAAATCATTTCTGAATCGCCACGCGCCGGCGTGTATATTGTCATTCGACGCGACGGACGGCAGATTTTCGTCACCGGTCATTCGGAGTATGACCCGCTCACCTTGAAGTACGAGTACGATCGCGACGTGGCGCTGGGGCTGCCCATTCAAATTCCCGAAAATTACTATCCCAAC
Organism: Anaerolineaceae bacterium; assembly: GCA_034434695.1. Taxonomy (GTDB): domain Bacteria; phylum Chloroflexota; class Anaerolineae; order Anaerolineales; family Anaerolineaceae; genus DYEC01. Next base: position 21,622 of record DAOTYY010000023.1, on the reverse strand, counting down.
GATGACCCAACCTGTCTTCCAGTAGTGCGCTGGCGGGCTCATTCCAGCCTGTTGTTTGCTAACTGGCTGAATTACTATGTTTATCAGGAAACTCCATACAATTTAGACGAAATTCAATAGAAGGACTTTCATTATGACCGCTGACTCTATTCAACGCTCGTTAGGCTTTACCACCCGGCAGGTTCACGCTGGTCAAACGCCTGACCCGGCTACCAACGCCCGTGCTGTACCAATTTATCAGACCACATCCTATGTGTTCAAAGATACCGAACACGCAGCGCGGTTGTTTGCTTTGCAGGAATTTGGTAACATTTACACTCGCATCATGAACCCCACCAGCGATGTGTTTGAATGGCGAATGGCTAATCTGGAAGGCGGGGTAGGGGCGCTGGCAGCCAGCTCCGGACAAGCCGCGCAGATGATGGCAATTATGACTCTCTGCGGGCAAGGCGACCATATCGTTTCCGCTTCAACGCTGTACGGCGGAACGTACAATCAGTTTGCCTACACCCTGCGCAACCTGGGCATTGAAGTAACCTTTGTGGACCCTTCTGACCCGGAGAATTTCCGCCGCGCCATCCGCGAAAACACTAAAATTCTATACGGCGAAACACTCGGTAACCCTTTGATCAACGTATTCCCATTTGAAGAGATTGCTGGCATTGCTAAGGAGTACGCCATTCCGTTGATGATTGATAATACCTTTGCCACGCCGTATCTCTGCCGCCCATTGGAGTGGGGAGCGAACATCGTTGTCCATTCGGCTACCAAGTTCATCGGCGGTCATGGCACCAGCATCGGCGGAGTCATCGTGGATGGCGGCAATTTTCAGTGGGCGGGCAACCCGCGCTTTCCTAATTTCAACACCCCTGATCCAAGCTACCACGGGCTGGTGTATGCCGATATGGGCGAGTTGGCTTTCATCCTTAAAGCGCGCGTGCAAATTTTGCGGGATGTGGGTGCTTGTCAGTCACCGTTTAATTCGTGGTTGTTCCTGCAAGGACTGGAAACACTTAGTCTGCGCATGGACCGGCATGTCTTCAATGCCCAAAAGGTAGCTGAGTTTCTCCTCAGCCATCCAAAAGTGGCATGGGTCTCTTACCCAGGGCTGCCCAATCACCCTGACTACGAACGTGCGAAGAAATACCTACCCAAAGGCAGCGGAGCCATTCTCGGTTTTGGCGTGCAGGGTGGTGTGGAAGCTGGGCAGCGATTCATCAACAACCTGAAGTTATTCAGTCATCTGGCTAATGTCGGGGATGCCAAAAGCCTAGCTATTCATCCTGCCAGCACTACGCATAGCCAGTTGAACGAAGAAGAGCAGCGCAGCGCCGGCGTCACCCCTGATTTCATTCGCCTAAGCATCGGTATTGAGGATATTGAGGATATCCTTTGGGATTTGGATCAGGCATTGAACGCCGCATAAGATTTTGAGATTCCAATCACAAGCAATCGTGAGATGTCTTGTGCAGAAAAAAGCTCTCTGTTTTCGAGCGAGTCTGACGTTAAGTTAATGCCGGAGCCTTCTTGGAGCAATCCACGCTCAAGCACGTTCGGAATAGGCGTTTGAAAGGCTCTCTCTTTCTTTTTTATTCTAGCTTCACCCCATCGTTAGCAATCTGGTTATCCTCTACATAGCGTCTAGGCATTGCCAGAGAAGACCAGCCGCCAGCTTGCTGCAGACTGAATGGGTCGGTACCATGTCTCGCTGCCGATGTCGCCCAATAATGGCGGCAGTCGTGTGCTGAGAGACCAATGATTCCCAGAGCATGTCCCAATTCTTTGACGCGCTGCGTTATAGCGCGTTCACTCATCCCCGCTCGTCCGAGTTTGCCATTCTTGTGACTACGGCGGAGCAGGGGGCCTGCTTGCGGTAGTTCACCTGCCGCAGCACAGGCTTGCAACGCGCTAAACGTATCCGCTGTCAGGCGGTGAATTTGTTCCTTGCCCACCTTAGGGCGAAAGAAACGCAGGATACCCTGTGACAGGTCAAATTCTTCAATCGCTAACGCTGCCAGCTCACCAACACGCAGCCCATGGTCCAGCAACAAGCACATCATCAAACGGTCACGGCGGCCTCGTGGTGTGTCTGGCTGCATCTTAAGCGCAACTGCCTGTTCAGGGGTCAATAGCACGGGCGCGGCTTTCTTCAAGCCGATACGCTGGCGGGGACGACGGTTGTCCAACCGCCGCTTTTCCTGTTGACTGTAACCCTGCACTGCGCGGATCAGGGCATAATCTTGTGGCGAGAGAACACCTGCCTGCATTGCCAGACGGGCGTAAGTCTTAATAGTGGAAAGTCTCACGTTAATAGAAGGAATGGCATAGCCCTCACGCAATTGCCACTGGATGAACGCCTCGACCAATCCCCAGCTCATGCCTAGCCAGGCTTGCGGATTACACATCAGGTCACCGGGCTGGATACCAAGCTGTGCCAGAAAATCCTGAAACAATCTCAGATCAGCCTGCTGGCGGCGCAAAGTCTCATCAGCGCGGCGCGCCTGATAATCCATAAACCGGCTGCGCGCTGCAAGTTGATTGGCAACTTCTGCAGCCTGTCGCAGTTCACCGGGTAGCAGCGGTTGCCATGAAGTATTTTCAGAAGAAAGGAGAGTATTTTCTTCGGTCACATCATGATTATATCATAACTTCCGATTTGTATAAATAATCGGAAGTTATTTATGACACAAAGAAATAAAAAGTCGGGCAACATCAAAAATGTTTGCCCGACAGCAAAAATCAATTAGCAAAACCTTTCATGGGGCTGAAATAATCTTAATTTGTTGTGGCGTTTCAATAATCATCTGAGGCGCACCCTGATACCAAGTTAAGGTACCTGAAATTTGTACTGTTTGACCAACCTTGTATAGTCCTTCTGGCGGCGCAGAAAAGTTTTGCCAAACGGATTTGGGAATGCGTGCAATGAAATGTCCTTGATGCGGCACATTGAAAGTGAGGTAAACCGCTTGACGATTGTTGAAGACCTCTTTGAGTCTACCCTGAACGCTTACGTTACGCCCAATATAGTTCCACGTTTGCTCAGGTGAAATAACCTTTTGCTCCAATGAAAGGGAAACGTTTTGCAACGAGGAACTACCAGCCAAAACCTCATCCCCAGTGGACTGGGCAAAAGCAGAAAAACCACTCAATGGGTCTCCTTGTTCAAGGGCTATAATTGCGCCGTCAGTGCTGACAAAGTACAACATGTTGTTGCTGATCACCCATTGGGCGTACTCCGACCAATAGCGATCGTATACTGCTCCCTGTCTCCAGTAAATATAGAAACCGCCCGTATATCCCCGGGTATTAAACAATCCAGTCGCGCAATAGTGACTTCGCCGAAATCCTGAGCCGCAAACATCTCGATCTTGAGAAACAACCACGTGTGGCAGATCACTTGTACTAATTGGAGTCGCCCCGGGTTCTCCACGCTCGGGCGAGCGGTCTTCGATTTTATGAGCAATGCCAACTTCCCAATGGGCAGCAAAGACTTGGTCTCCAGCTACTGACATAAAAGCCTGCTCATCTGATGGAAAGTAAGTGTTCTGCATAAAACGTATATATCCAGCCTGAAAGCCAGACACTGTCGTATTATCTAGCAGCAACTCGCCAAGACGCGAGTCATCTCTGCTGTCTCTAGTTTCAGGTGGAGAGAGCAGAGAGGGATATCCTCGCACGGGTATATAAGCTACTTCAGTATTGTCTTCAAAACGCTTGATAGCGGGCATAGGCCCCATCGGCAAATAACCGCCATCGCCGAACCCTCCGTTGCCCACATTAGGAATAAACGCAGAACTTCCATTCGAGAGATTGAGAGCAAACAAAGGCTGATCCTCAGGATTATTTTCCAAATATGTGCGCATGGCGCTATTACTGTTCATGCCGGGATAATTCCAGTCCCAGAGCGTCTGCCAATGGAGTCGATAGCGCACAAACACAATATTATGTCCCTCGGCGATCACAGGCCATCCGTATTTTGACTGCGCACGGTTCGAGTACTCAGACCCTGGCAGAGGTTCGCCAGGAATGTTGGGTGTGGGTTTGACTCTCCAGACATTCCTGCCGTTATCAGCATTGATCGCATGAACATACAGGTCCTCTGAAACGACAACAACACGATTAGCACTTTGAGAATAAGCAGGAGGGGTTTGAACCTGTGAGCCTGCATCATAGCTCCACAAGATTTGAAGCGAGTATTTGTTGACGGCGAATACCCGGCTCCCCATACTGAAAAACACCGTATCGCCGCTAATCGCAGGTGGAAGCGGCAAGCTGCTCTGCGCGTTGGCATTAACTTGACCGAGAATTGCTCCATTGAGAGCATCCAGTTTATACAGGACTCCGTTTGAGAATAGGCAAAATACGGCGTCGGTATCGTAGTCATAAGCCGGCGTGGAATTTGCTAGAGCGCCGCTGCGTCGAAAATTCCAAGCCACTGCTCCATTTGTGTTATTCAAGGCGTAGACGCCGCGCGAACCCGCAGCGACATAAACTTTACCATTGCCAGTGACAGGCTGGCTGTTACGCGGTAAGCCAAACTTACCGGATACAATACCACCACTGGCATTTGAACCATTCCAAATCCATTTTAGACGCCAGGGTGGTTCAACTGAGGCGGGATAGAAACTTGTCCTTTGCGCGTCATGGGCAAATTGTGTCCATTCACCGACCGTGCCGCTGGCTTGAAGCTTTGTGCGAAAACTACGCACCTGCGACCATGCGCTGTAATGTCCATCAGCGCTTACTGATCGCACACGCCAATAGTACGTCATCCCCTGATCAAGAACAGCGCCGCTATCTTGCGAATTCGCCGGCGTGCTGCTGTAAACAATATTTGTGAATTGAATATCAGTGGCAATTTGAAGCAAATAGGAAGCCAATGTTCCCCCTGGTGGTGCAACCGAGTCACTCCAATCCAATAGCGGATACATTCGGCTCAGGAGGGCATTATTCGCTGGCGAGAGTAAAATTGGAACTGAGGGTGGATTGCCAGTTATAAAGGAACGAACTTCTGACCATCCACTCGGTCCAAAAGCACCGCTTTGCGGGTTAGCGCGAACTCTCCAATAGTAGGTTGTATTTGCCAGTAAGTCCCTTTGTAAGGTGAAAGTGCTTACCCTTACCGTTTGAGTTAATGCGCGTCTAAAATTTGGATTTGCAGAGATTTGTATTGTGTACGAAGCCGCGTTCGGCGAGTCATCCCAGTCCAGAGTTGGACGCTTGTTTGGCAAAGCCTGAAGATGATCAGGGGCAGCGAGGATTGGCGGTGTTATAGCAGTCTTAAAGTAAACTCTGGTGGACCAAAAACTGTAATGTCCATCGGTGTTGAACGCGCGCACGCGCCAGTAGTAAAGAGTATTGGGACTCAATTGAGTAGCAGGAACGAATGTCGTACCGTCGGTAATATTTTGATCGATTTCCGGACTGGAAAAATCACCGTTATTGTCAACTTGAATCTGATAATAAGCCAGAGTTGTCCCTGCTGGTAAAACGGATCCCCGCCAACTAAACGTTGGCTGATAATTTGTTAAGAGACTGCGATTGCGAGGAACAAGCGGAATAGGCGTTGACGGAGGACGCGCGGTAGTCAACGCCCACACTTCTGACCACGGAGTGAAAGCGCTGCCCACGCGGGCGCGAACGCGCCAATACAAGGTACTATTCGCCGGCAGTGGTGTACTCAAGGTATAGCCCGAACTCGTTGCAGTCACATTAATCACCAATGAGCTAGAGACAAACGTGGACATTCTGGCTGCCTGAAACTGGTAACTGCCCGCGCCAGCAAAATCAGCCCAATCAAACGAAATCAAATTGAAAGTCAAGCCAGTGTTGTTTGCAGGCGCAATGAGTTCCACTTTATTAACTGTGTACTCTTCACCGGATGAAAAGCCGCCGTTATTTCCAGTGCCGTTTAAAGGATTGTTTGCGGTGTCTAAAATCGTATCATCATCCACTACGTCCAAACGCAGGCTGCCACTGCGATAGCCAGTGTTGACTTGCACTATATACTCACTTGGACCGCCGCTTATCGTTTGCACTGCGGCATCAATAAGATTTCCGCCAGCAGCGAGAGTAAAATCATTCGTATCCACACCACTGACTGGCTCAGAGAAGAGCACACGGAATTGCACGGTGGACTGAAACGTGGGATTGGGATTAACCCGAGTAATTGAAACCACTTGAGGCGGGTCACGGTCAATAAGATAAACCTCCCCCGCAGTAAATGGAATATTGCTAAGAAAATTGTTATCTGCATCAACAATATCCGCCGAATCCTTGATATTCAATCGTAACTCACCGCTACCGTTCTCAGAAATAACTTGAACTGTATATTCTGTCCCATCTCCAGAAACGTTAGTGACCGCGCTCCCGCTTAGGGTTCCAGTCAAAACGACTGCATCAAAGTCATTGGTATCTACATTCTGAACCGGCTCTGAAAAGCGAACACGAAACGATACAGTATCAGCATTGGTGGGGCTGGGATTGAGGCGGGTAATCGAAACAACCGATGGCGGTGAGCTGGCAGGTTGAAAAGGAACATCCGTAGTGTAAATCGGGCCTGAAGGTGAGCTGCCGCCGTAGCGGCACTGTCCGTTGGTGGGATTGCCAGCGGAGTCAATTACCATGCCGGTGCACCCTCCGGAAGTTGCTTCATCGAAATGGTATAAAGCAATTGTATTACCGTCCGAACTAAATGGTGTTTGAGGTGGAGTGAAATTCGCTGTATAGCGTTCAACATTCGAGATGCGTAATTCGTCAATCCAGCCGCTGAAAGGAGGGTAATTAGAGGAATCATAGTCATGCTTCTCAGCGCCGATTACAAGGTATGGATCATTCGGATGACTGGTAGTCCGTCCCGCACGGTATGAAATATTTCCAGTTGGTCCATTAGCTTGGCGATCCAAATTGCCGTCAACGAAGATGCTCATGATCCCGCTAGAGTGATTACGCGTAACAGCAACATGATGCCAAACGCTATTGCCAACAGGGGTGTTACCGCAAATGGTTAACTTGTTACTTCCTTGCGCAATGCCAAAGGCGATCACACCGCCCGCCAGAGAAATACCGTAATCACCGTAATCTCCATCACCAAAAATATCACGGTCAATGATGATGTTACCTTGTGTCCAAGTATCTTGTCCTTCTGTACATGACTGGGATGTATTTTCGCTGGTTGAGGCTTTTACCCAGAACTCTATAGTGAAAGTCTCGCCAATATTGATTGGACGATTGTTAGGTGTAACAAGAGGAATTTTGACTCGGTCAATATCCCCTGTTCCATGACCATAGAAGCGCAATGAAGCTCCACCAGACTGCGCGTAAACAACTTGTTCAACAAGCGATGAATCCTTTGGCGCAAGTGTTAAGGTTAACAAGGAGAATAAACAAACGATAACAATGAACTTTAACAAAGATATTTCTTTCATTGTCACAACTCCCCAAGTAAATTCCAGTAAATCCCAAACAATTACTCATCCTACCAAGCTTGAACAAAGTCATCTGTACGAAAATTTACACTACCAAAGCATCTCGACCATAGGGACCATTGCCTTGATTCAACAGAAAAGCCCCCTTCTATCACCTCCTTTCTCAATTTTAGGTATACAAATTTGAAAACCTGTAAATCCTATAAAATTTGTAAGAGTTTTGAACTTAATATTATTGGGGACTTTTTTTAAGTCAATGGGTTATACAAGTTTGTATAATAACCTAACAAAATTGTAAGTCATACAGACTAACGATAGATCAGACGTAATAGTCGCTTAGATTGTCAACTTGTCCAATGTAGACTCTCACTACGCCTTTGCTGGCGAAGTTCCAATTGTTGACGGTATTCCTCCAGATCAATCCTGCGCCGTGCTGCGCCGCTTTGCATGGCTGCCTGCGCAACCGCCGGCGCTTCCCAGAGCAACAAGCGCTTATCCAGCGGCTTTGGGACAATGTAATCAGGCCCGAACTTCAATTCACTCAGTCCGTATGCCCGCAAAACATCCTCCGGAACCGGCTCTTTTGCCAGAGCAGCCAAAGCGCGCGTTGCTGCTACTTTCATTTCGTCATTGATGGTTCGCGCGCGTACATCTAACGCACCGCGAAAGATAAAAGGAAAGCCCAGCACGTTGTTAATTTGATTGGGATAGTCTGATCGCCCTGTGCCAATAATTGCATCTGGACGCGCTTCTTTTGCCAGCTCGTAACGAATTTCCGGGTCAGGATTTGCCATGGCAAAAATCAGTGGATTTTTCGCCATGCGTTTCACCATATCTGCACTCAAAACATTGGCAGCCGAAAGACCATAAAACACATCCGCCCCGTCAATTACATCCGCCAGTGTGCGTGCATCAGTCTCCACTGCAAATGCTTCCTTGTGCATATCCATCTCTTCCATGCGCCCTTTATACACCACACCCTTGATGTCAACCAGAACGATGTTTTCCTTTCTGACCCCCAACAGAACCGCCATCCTGGCACAGGCGATACCCGCCGCCCCTGCACCGCAAACAACCAGTCTGATCTCATCAATTCGCTTGCCAACCAATTCCAGCCCATTCAACAACGCAGCACCAACAATAATCGCCGTACCATGCTGGTCATCATGAAATACCGGAATGTCTAGGGTGCGCCTGAGTGTCTCTTCAATATAAAAACACTCTGGAGCTTTGATATCTTCCAGGTTGATTCCGCCAAAGGTAGGAGCGATCAGCTGCACCACACGAATCACTTCATCAGGGTCGCGGCTATCTACTTCAATATCAAAGACATCAATATCGGCAAATCGCTTAAACAACACAGCTTTGCCTTCCATAACTGGCTTTGAAGCTAATGCACCGCGATCCCCCAATCCTAAAATCGCTGTGCCATTTGAGATCACTGCTACCAGGTTGCCTTTTGCTGTATATTCATAGGCATCTAAAGGGTTTTTGGCAATTTCCAACACAGGCTGAGCCACGCCCGGCGTATAAGCCAGCGCAAGGTCTTCCTGAGTTTGCAGCGGTTTCGTTGGCATCACGCAGATTTTGCCTGGTGTTCCCCCTTTGCGGTGATAGTTCAACGCTTTCTCACGCAAGTTATTCATTTTTTTCCTCGTGTAGTCGGTTTTGAAGTTTCTTATGCCCTGATTATAAAACAGATTCCGACTCCCACTTCCTAACGTGATATACAATAAACCTATCGTTATTCTGCGTAGATATCTGTGAGGAAATAGTGGCTACATTTGCTGAAATTCAGAGCGTTAAAAATCGTTACAAGCAGCATCTTCTTTCACGCCCGAACGTGGTGGGTATTGGTACTGGTTTCAAAACAACGGCTGGGCAACTAACCTGCAATGTTTGTGTGGTTGCACTGGTGCGCCGCAAGGTTTGCCTCACCGAGCTTGCGGTTGAAAGCCGTGTGCCACACATGCTGGAAGGCATCCCTACGGATGTGCTGGAAGTCGGTGATCTGACAGCGTTCCAAAGCCCTACCGATCGCTGGCGGCCCGCTCCACCGGGTGTCAGCATAGGACATTACCGTATTACCGCTGGTACATTTGGCTGCGTCGTGCGCGACCGCAACAGCGGCGCGAGACTTATCCTTTCCAACAATCATGTACTGGCAAATGAAAATAATGCTCAAATCGGCGACGCTATTCTGCAGCCTGGTCCGGCTGATAATGGGCACAATCCACAGGACCAACTCGCCACATTGCTGCGCTTTGTCCCTCTGCATTTTGAAGGAGAAACTTCCCCACCCTCTTGCCTGCCAATAAGCTGGTTGTTGCGGTTGGCTCAGGTGCTTGGATTCAAAGGACTGGTGGACTTGCTGCAAAAACCTGCTAAAGCGGTCAATAATCTGGTGGATGCCGCCGTCGCCCTGCCTCTTAATGATGGCGACATCTGGGATGAGATTCTCGGTATTGGTCGGGTTAACGGTCTAGTTGCCGCTGAACTGGGAATGACTGTGCGTAAGTCCGGACGAACAACTGATCTGACCACTGGGCAAATAACCATCCTGGATTCCACAGTAACGGTTAGCTACAGCGGCGGGCGTACTGCCCGTTTTGATAACCAGATTATCACCAATGCCATGTCAAGCGGTGGTGACTCCGGCTCATTACTGGTCACCGCCAACAATCCGCCGCGGGCAGTTGGATTGCTCTTTGCCGGCTCTAATCAGGTGACCATCTACAATCCGATCCAAACTGTGCTGGACAGTTTACAGATTGACCTATAAAACCGGCTGTAGTAGTCCTGATGAACAGTAACATTTGCTATTTGCTGCGCAACTGCGATAGCGTCGGCAAAGGTGATAAAAGGCGTGACCACACAACGCTATCCTTGGAAGGCACGATCAGGCGTATTGCTTTTGGACAGACCTCAATTTTGACAGGAGTTTTACCAATCCAGTCACCATCCGATTGCACTGGCAATGGGTGGCGTGTTTCGATAAGAATTTCATGATATGCTGGGATATGTTTCATGGGCAAAGCCTGCTGTCGCCTCCCAAAAAGCAGGCTAAACGCTAAACGAATGTATCCCCCTAGATTGCGAGCTTTAACCACAAACACATCCACTCGTCCATCATCTGGCTGAATATCCAAATCAGTAAAGGGGAGCTGAATTCCCAGCCAGCCGCCGCAGGCAATAAACACCTCCGAAGCGCGCAGGCGATACTTACGCCCATCTATCGTCAGCCGGAAGGAATGAGGTTGAATACCAAACAGGGCTTTGATCGCTTCCCATATATAAGCCAGCATTCCATAACGACGTTTGACTGGACGGGGAGTATTCAAGACTACTTTGGAGGTCACACCAACACCGGCGTTAAGAACATGATACTGTCCATTAATACGCAGAGCATCCAGCATACGATATTGATGCTTACAAACAATCAAACGGAAAGCAGAAGCAAAGTCCTGGGGCAAACCTAATCCGCGTGCCAGAGCGTTCCCTGTACCAACCGGTATGATGCCCAGCGGCAGGTCAGTATATGCCAGACAGGAAGCCACCTGTGAAATCGTCCCATCGCCTCCGGCAGCAACAAAAACCTGATATCCATCGCGAATCGCTTGTTCGATGATCGGCTTCAAGTCCTCGTCCTCACAGGTCTCATGCACCTCATACAGACAGTGATAATATTTGCAAAAGCGCCTCAACCTGCGGCGGAAAGCAGATGCATTTGTGAAACCTGCGACCGGATTCAGAACGACAAAAATACGGAGTGATTCACCTGTCTCCGTATCATCAGAACGTATCTGTTCGACAAGTTTTTCAATCGCTTCCAGAAAGACAAAATGGTGTTTCTCAGCAACCATAAATCACCACCAAATAACCTAACAGGATTATTCCTCCCAGTTTTGAGCTACCACAAAAGCAACAAACCCAACCGGTTGGCAATTCACCCTTGCAGGCTCATCTGGTGTTTCTATAGATATTGTACCAGATTGATAATCCTTTGTGACAAGGATGGTCGTTCTGGGAATTTAAGCGCTTCGTCCTATCCACCCTCATTCGTATAACTTGCGATAACCGTGACTGTTAGCGGAGCGCCCGACAACCTGAACTAGGCAGGCACACGTAGTGAGTGAACAGGGTAACGTAACGCCTATTCTTCTACCCCTTTAAGCGCATCGGCAATCCTGCGAGCATAAAAATCACCTCGTCTGCCGCCTGCGCCAAATGTTGATTAACCCGCCCCAGCACGTCGCGATACACTCGACCTAGAGGGTAAGGCGGCACTAACCCAAGCCCAACCTCGTTGGAAACAATTACCCAAAGCGCAGAACTTTCTGCATATGCTGCCAGCAAACCGTTCACTTCGGCATCCAAGGCTTCTTGTGCTTCATTTGCAGAGAACCCTTCCGGCAATGCCAGTAAAACATTGCTGGTCAAGAGGGTGATACAATCTAACAGCACCGTCTGGACCGGAATCTTGCAAGTGCGTATCCGTTGTCCTGCCTGACGAGGTGCTTCCAATGTGATCCAATTCGAAGGTCGCTGTTCCTGATGAGCAGCAATTCGCTGCTTCATCTCCTCATCGCCTGCTTCTGCGGTTGCTACATATAAAACACTCCCGCCCCGTTCTTGAGCTAGCTTTTGGGCATAATCACTTTTTCCACTGCGCGCCCCACCCAGAATCAAGATCAGCCTTTCTCCCATGTTCAGCTCCGGTTATTCTACCGCCTGTTCGTAACCTTTCAAAAGAAGCTTGCAGTGCCTCCATCGAGAGATGGAAATCCTCCTGAGTAAAGACCTCCACCGTCACTACACCTCGATATTCTGCTTTACAGAGCAACTCCAACACCTCGTCCAGTTTATGTGGTGGTATAAAAGACAGTGAGCGATGATCGCGCTCTGCTTGACCGTGCAGATGAACAACTGTTGTCCTGTTCAGCCAGTGATTGAGGAAGGGTAAAGGATCGTGGTTGTCCAGCCAAAGATGACCAATATCCACACAACAACTGACACTGGTCTGTTCCAGAACCTCATCTAGAAAATCCAGAGGATACCCTTCCAGATTTTCCACTGCCAACCGTTCCGCCCCGCCCACCCAGGAAGCAACAATCTCCAGCGTTTGCACAGACTGCATTTGCCAGTGCCGTAGCTCTTCGTCGGACACTCCTGCACGTACTTCTTTCCCGTCCAAATGCAAAACATAAGCCTTCGGTTGGAGCGGTAATGTACGTGCAATGACTTTCTGCGCCTTCTGCAATGAGACGTGCTGCGGCTCGCCCTCTGCGCCAAGCCGCAAATCCAGCGGCAAATGAACGGTAAAACTCAAGTCATTGATCTGCGCCAGGATAAACAACTCATCTATCACCTGCAGCGCAGGTAAATTGCTCGAACCATCATCCAACTCAAACAGCACCAACTCAATATCCTGCACCTGACCTGCCAGCCAACGAACATTAGGCAAAATGTCATCAGGAATGATGTACGAGGTAGTACCAAGCCGAAAAGGCAACTGATCAATCCAACACATGAACAGCTCAAACTCAAAAATGAACCACAAAGCCCAATAACACTGCCAATTCGGTGAGCTCAACGGACATTCCCAGCACATCGCCTGTTACGCCGCCAAGACGAGCGCGTGCCAGCCAAATTACGCCCACCAGTACCAGAAACGCCAATCCGGCTGCAAGAATCGCCCGCAATCCACTGATGGCGATGAATGCTAATGGCAACAAGGATGCTATCCATATTGTGTTTTGCGAAAGCCCGAGTGCAAAATCTGCACCCAGCCCCTGTAAACGAGCCTGCCGCTGACGCGCTGCCAGTAGCAATAACCAGCGCGCCAGCATGGGCGATAGCAAAAGCGCAACAGAAGGCAAAGGCATGAGGGAAACCAAAAAAGACGTCTTGAGAAGCAAATGCAAAATCAAACCAACGGCACCGAAGGTACCAAGATGCGGATCACGCAGGATTTTCAGACGTCGCTGCGGTGTAGCTGCCAGAAAGAGCGCGTCAAAACAATCCGCCAGCCCATCCAGGTGCAGCCCGCCAGTCAGCGCTGCCCATAATGCCGTCATTGTCACAGCAACAACCAGCGGCGAAAGAATAAATTGTAACACCCACCCCATCCCACATACCAATCCTCCAATGAGAAGTCCTACCAGTGGAAACCACACTGCTGCTTGTCCTAACTCTTTTGGTTGAGGTGGTTTTGTGAGGTGGGTGGGAAACAGGGTGAGAAATTGTATGGCTATGCGCAGTTTCCTGAGCTGATCTTGTATCATCATCAAAACCTTAGACAAACAGTTCGCAAATTCTACCTCAAAAGTCGAAAATATTTTATAATTAAAATAAGATCGGCGGTCGGTGTTCAGCCCATACGCCGGCGTCAGGAAATATCCTGTCGAAAAGTGCCGCCGTGAAAGGAGCCCGCCGATCATGATCTGGAAAGAATATCTTTTCCCAACCACGATACAGGATGCATTAGAGGCACTTAGAAAAGTGCCTGGCCGCACCCTCCCGATTGCAGGAGGGACAGACCTGCTCCTTGAGATTCAACAAGGGCAGCATCCACCTGTGGACATTCTTGTGGATTTGACGCACATTCCTGAGCTTACCCAACTTAAGCTTCAGGAAGGATACCTGCTCATTGGCGCAGCGCTGCCCGTGGGACAAATTGCAGAATCGCCGCTTGTACGCCGCTATGCAACAGCACTTGCAGAAGCGTGTGGGTTGATTGGCGGTCCGCAAGTGCGCAATACCGCTACACTGGGCGGAAACGTGGCACATGCACTGCCGGCAGCCGACGGAATGATCGCTTTACTCGCCCTGGGAGCTGAGGCTATTGTGGCTTCCTTAGAAGGAACATGTCCATTACCTCTCCTCGAGCTTTTTCGAGGTCCAGGGATTTCAGCTCTGGATTTGAGCCGAGAAATCATCACCCATTTCCGTATTCCTATCGTTGCACAACAATCCGCCTCGGCATTCTCACGAGTGATGCGTCCACAGGGAGTTGCGCTACCCATTATTAACATGGCGGCTTGGTTACGAAGACAAGGAAACAAAATTGAGGAAATTCGGATTGCTGCCGGACCAGCAGGTCCTACGCCGCGTCGGGCAGACAAAATCGAAGAGGCTTTACGCGGCAAATCACCGCTTGATCCGAAAGTTTTGGCACAGTGCAAAGCCTTGCTTCCCGAGTGTTTCTTTTTCCGCACCAGCACAATGCGCGCTTCTGCGGAATATCGTTATCATTTGAGCGAGATTTTATTGGAAGAAGTGTTGTTCACTGCATGGCAACGTGCAGAGGAGAAGCTCAGAAATGAATGAGAAACAATTTATCTCTATAAAAGTTAACGGTAAAGATGTTGTCCTGCCCGCAATTCCCAGTGAAATGCTCTCCGATTTGCTGCGCTATCGCCTGGGACTGACGGGAACAAAAATCGGCTGCAATGAAGCGGAATGCGGCGCCTGCACGGTCATCGTAGATGGCTCTCCGGTGCTCTCCTGCACCTATCCGGCTGTAAAAGCAGATGGGCGAGTCATTACGACCATTGAAGGACTGGCTGCTCCAGGACGAAAGCCCGACTTACAAATTTTACATCCGCTTCAACAGGCATTTGTTTTATATGGTGCGGTACAATGCGGCTTCTGTATTCCAGGTCAAATCATGACCGCTTACGCTTTATTAGAAAAAAATCCCAGTGCTAGCGAAGATGAAATCCGTTATGCACTGAAAGACACGTTGTGCCGTTGCGGGGGATATACTGCCATCATTCAAGCTATTCAAGCCGCAGGAAGAGCTATACAAAGCGGAAAGCCGGTGGAACCGCCCGCAGTTATAGAATCCAAACAGCCTCATAGAGTTGTAGGAAGGACACAGCTTCGCCCTGATGCCATCTCCAAGGTAACTGGACTGGCAAAATACACCGATGATCTCGCTTTCGAAGGAATGCTTCACGCGCGGGTAAAACGCGCAGGAGTTCCAGCGGGCATCCTTAAGTCTCTGAATGTGTCTCGCGCAAGAGAACTGCCCGGCGTACATGCGGTCTTAACAGCCGATGACTTGCCGGCAGCGCGCACTCATGGATTAGTGATTTCCGATTGGCCCATCTTGATTGGCATAGGTGAACAGATTCGCACTGTAGGCGATGCCGTAGCGATTGTTGCCGCTGACACGCGACAAACCGCCACACAGGCGCTGGAATTCATCGAAATGCACATTGAACCGCTCTCTGCTGTAGCTGATCCGATTCAAGCGTTCCAACCAGATGCACCCAAAGTACACTCACAGGGAAACCTGCTCAAGCATATTAAGGTGCGTAAAGGAGATGTGGAACAGGGATTCCGAGATGCAGAAGTGATTCTCGAACAAACCTACCGGACGCCCATGCACGATCACGCATTTATCGAACCGGAATGCAGTATAGCCCGTCCAACAGAAGACGGCAGAATGGAAATTTATGTCGGTTCCCAAATTCCTTATTCGGACCGCAATCAGGTTGCGCGTGCTTTGGGTGTACCTGAGAACAAGGTTCGCATTATTGGCATGCCGATTGGCGGAGGTTTCGGCGGGAAAGAGGATATTGCCGGGCAAATTCATGCTGCTTTACTGGCACAGAAAACCGGCAGACCGGTCAAATTGCTTTTCGACCGACATGAGAGTCTATTGGTCCACCCCAAACGACACGCCACGCAGATTCGCGTTCGCCTGGGTGCGCGGCGCGATGGCAGTTTGACCGCTGTTGAAACTGAATTATTTGGGGACACCGGAGCATATGCCTCGCTCGGAGAAAAGGTGATGACCCGAGCTACAACACATTCTTCAGGACCTTACGAAGTCCCTAACGTCAAAGCCGACTGTTACGCTATGTACACAAACAACCCTCCCGCAGGTGCGTTTCGCGGGTTTGGCGTTTTCCAGTCTGCCTTCGCTATTGAAAGCGCTATGGACAGCCTGGCAGAAAAATTAAACATAGACCCTATTCAACTGCGGCGCAAAAATGCACTGCGAGTGGGAAGTGTAACAAACACCGGGCAAGTGTTAAGGGAAAGTGTAGGGCTTCTGGAATGTATTGAAAAGGTGGAAAACGAACTGAAACGGCAGGCGGGAGAGGAACCTTTCCGTTCCCGCGTTCATCCTGAGCTGCCGCATCTACGTCTGGCGTGGGGTTTTGCCGTCGCTTATAAAAACACCGGATTGGGTGGAGGAGCGCCTGATAAAGCAGGAGCGGAAGTTGAACTTCGTCCGGACGGCAAATTTGAAGTGCGCACATCTTCTGCAGAGCTTGGACAGGGCTTGCCAACCGTTCTGCGCATGATTGCCGCCGAAGAGCTAAATCAATCAGCAGAGTTGGTAGATGTGCTTCTTTCAGACACCGACCTAACCCCTGACGGTGGTCCCACTACCGCCTCACGACAAACCTACGTCACGGGGAATGCAGTACGCTACGCCTCAGCAGCACTGAAAGAAATGCTCACCGTCCACCTAGCAGAGTATTTTGACGTTGCGCCCGAATACATTACCTTTATCGAAGGACTTGCTCAGGTCAATGAGGAACGCATTCCTTTGTCTGAAGTTTACGACATTATCCACAAGGTTAAAGGCAAGCCAATGGTTTCTTATACCTATTGGGCGCCAAAAACCAAACCATTAGGAGAAGGTGGAGATATGCATTTTGCTTTCTCTTTTGCGGCTCAAGCGGCTGAAGTGGAAGTCAATACAAAAACGGGCGAAGTGCGGGTTCTACAAGTGATCACAGCGAACGATGTCGGTTATGCCATTAATCCATTAGGACTGCAAGGGCAAGTCGAAGGCGGTGTAGTGATGGGTGTGGGACACGCCCTTACAGAAGCCTTTATCACCGACCAGGGCAAGGTGATTACAGACCGGCTGGCGAAATATCGAATGCCTTCTATCATGCACACGCCAAAAATCACGTCCTTTGTGGTTGAACATCCTACTGCGGAAGGACCTTATGGCGGAAAAGGAGTAGGCGAAATCGTCATTATTCCAACTGCGCCGGCAATTACCAACGCAATTTACAACGCTGTAGGCGTACGGGTGACAGAGCTCCCCGTAGATCAAGAGTGGCTTGTCAAGCAAATTCGCCTAAAGGAATACCAGCTCCAACCTCTGGGTGTGAGATAACGATCACCCTGCTCAAGGCTTACAGAATCGTTGCAGCAAGCCAAGCGCATTGAAACGGCACATGAGAGCGCATATTGAAAAACTCCTAGGGAGATGAGAACCGCCAACAATCGATTCGATAAGCATCCAATTCCCAATGCTTGTGAAGGGCATTCAAACCCATTTGATTAGCCTGCGGACAAAATTCCTGTGGCAGAAGCTCGTACTCTACGACAAAAACAGGCTTACCCGCCTGTACAAATGGCAAAAGCGCGTCGCACTCCTGATAAGTAAAACATTCTTCGTTGAGAATCCAATCAAAGTAAGGGAGTAACTCAGAAACTTGCTCAAGGTCGTTTTTTAGTCCGATTGCGAGTCCACGGGAGTGAGCTGCTTCGGCGAGAAAGATATTATAGGCCAGTTGGTCACTAAAATTGATTGAAAAACCCGTATCGTTGACGTAGCCATTGACGTTGTCAGGGTCAACACCATCACAACCTTTTTGAACTGCCAGGTCAAGCCGCGCTTCCATGATCGGAGCAAGCAAGTCAAGGCGGCGAATATCAAGCCACTTTTCGCCAGCCCACCCTTTCATATCCTTACCCAGAACTTCCGATGGAAAATGGGAAACATCTGGACGCCAATCTTCGTAAGACCCCGCACTGAAATAGCACATCACGAAAATATCGCGTTGATGCAGAGCTTCTATAACGCTGGTGGAGGTGTCAAATAAATCTAGGTTGAAAACGTCCACGTCCAGATTGATATCAATCTCGCCCATATATTGAATTTGCCACGAGACCTTTTGAGGCAGTACTCGATCACTTGTCTGCACAGTAGAAATAGATGTGCTGTCAGGCGTGATGGCGTTGGATGTGACAATCGCCGGCAGCGACGTCGTTCCAAACGCGGGCATCGCTACAGACTCAGGTGCGCAAGCGGACAAAACCAAGCTGACCAGCAAAAACAAAAGCACAAGCAATGTAACTTTCCTTATCCGTTTCCTCGCAATGAATTAATCAATCCGTCTGCAAACAGTATTGAGTAGTTTTTTATCTAAAACATCCGTAACATTCAATCGGCGTAAACTAGAAACTAGGATGACCCTCTCATCTGGATTTGGTTACCTTAAAAGTTTATCAAAATCAAATTTGAATGAACAATCCAACGCGCCTTTTGCGCACGCGTGAACACACTCAAAACATAGTATGCACTCTGTGGAAAGGACTCGTTTTTTGCCCAAAACATACTCAGAAATACGAATATCCATTGGGCACATTCGATTACATGCGCCACAATCATTACATTTTTCAGCATTGCCAGTGATTTTGAGTAGAGCGAAGCGACTGGTTATCTTTTGCAAGGTCGGGATTGGACACACGTACTTACAAAACGCGCGATTATCTTGAAGTCCATACGCCAGCGCGATCCCGATTGCATAGTACAGAACATTTCCACTGAGAAGCCAGTACAATTCGGTCAGGCTCTGCTCTTGTACGCGATATCCTACTCCCCACCACAATATCAACACCAATACCAAACTCATCCCAAAATGGAGATAGCGCAAATAGCCCCACTTACTAGAATTAGAAAGTCTTCCTCGCTTATTACGCTTATAGGGCAACAAATCCAAAACCATAGCAGTCCAACAAGCCCAGCCACACCATCCACGATTGAATACGAGTGGACCAGCTATTTTTGCTACCAAATAGTGAATGACTGACCCAGCAAAGAAACCAGACAAGAGGTAAAAGAAAAATCCCTCAATTTGCATATTCTCCCGCTGGAAAAATCCAAGGAAAATCAGCATATAGGCACCCACAAGAAACTGAGCCAATCTGCGCCCCCAAAGTTTTTGTCGCTTGGGAAGTGCCGAGTATACTCCAATGCCAATCCCCAGCGCCGCACCAATATACCCGAAGTTATAAAGATAAAAAATACGGCCTGTGGACCGCCATAGGACCACTGCGATGGCCCAGAAAATCATTAACATGATCAGTGGTATCTTAAAACGGGCAAAATCAAAGGTGTCTTCAGAAGATTTCATCGTCGTTTGTACTCCTTTTCTCTTGATTCGCCATCATCATAAGAAACTAGCACAGGAGCCGGCCGCCTTTAGGCGACAGAGGAATGCACCCCTCCTTTCTTTTCTTTGAAGGTATTTTCCGGTATATTGAAATTGCGAACACTTGTGCTATACTCTCCTTGAGTTTTGAACGTTAACAACCGAGTGTATGAGGTTGCAGACAGTAATCGGTGTTTGCGTAAAACATTCGCCGTACGCAATCAGGCACAAGACACTCGATAGATTTGCGGGAAAACAGTTACGTGCCATTTCGCCATCCGTTATGGATACTTAAGCGGCTCGGATGTTCCGAGCGAGGGTTGCCGTCAACCAGCCTATCGTCTCGGACGCGGTTCTACCGCGTCGCCAGAGACAAGCTGTTCCCGTTAGGGAACAGTAGTTGACTTTTCCTGGGGAAACAGGGGCACGGTGAAGATGCTGCGGTGGCAGTGTAAAAGCTGTCCTCCGGCACGCTTTGTTAGGCTGGTTTTAACTTTGTTAGATAAGCTCACTACTATCAACCTTGACTTCGGAGAATTTGCATTAATTTGGTTGCAGCCGCAATCTCTAAATCTAGATTACCACTGTTATTTTTCCCATACGTCGTTATTTGAAGAGAATCTCCAAAAGCGTCTATTGCTATGTTTGCACCAAGGGATACAAACATTTGCACACGTTCAGCATTGAAAAATTTTTCAACCTGTTCTTTGTTTTCGGCAAGCAATATGAATTTTCGGTCAAATTCTGGGAACGCGGTTAGGTGGACACGTTGCATTCCCGTAAAGTTAAATGTCCATCCAATCACATTGTCAGCAAAGTTATTCATCTTCTTACCCCACTTCTCTTCCAGTTTTGGTAATTGGAACAAGGCGAAATATGGCAGTTGTAGCAATGGGGAAATCACAATCAATCTATCTTCCAGATACGTATCACTGTCTAAGTACGCATCATACAGATACAAATCACCATCCAAGGTCTTTTTTTGACTTACACGGATGATATGCATTTTTTCTCTTTTGTAATACTGCAATGCACGAATACGGTTAACAAGCTCTTCTGCTGGAGTTTCTATGGGAAGAAACCCAAGTTGCTGACGGCGTATTTCCCTTACATCTACCCTTTCTTTACGTAATAAGCGCAATCCGATGACAATGATAGCAAAGACTACCAATGTGAGAGAGATAACAAGTAATGAAGAATTCATGATGTAACCTCATAACATAATTAGAAGTCATTCATGTCCTGCCAAGCACAGCCAGTTTTGAGAATGTGTAGAATGCCGTCGAACGCCGCCGATTGTCCACACGTGAATGGCCTGTCTCTAGTTTGCGTTTAGGAGCAGTGGTTCGATGATGTCCCATTATTCGTCGGTTAGATCATGTCCGATTCCCATGCCATAAGTTTAGCATGGGTACCGACATCGCCTACTTTATTTTCCTGGGCATAAGCACAGCAGTCGCCGCCATTCCAAGTAAGCAGTGTATCACTGCCTGGACGATCTGTGCCATTAGGGTAGATCACCAGAAATCTATTCTGGTCAGCAACTTGGTTGAATCTGGTCATGTGGATAGCGCTTTTGGCATTCCCCGAACCGCCATGAAAGACGAAAACCAACGGCAGCGGCTGACTCCAGTCAAGCGAGGATGGCACATATAGGATGTAACTGCGTTCGCGGCCATCGTGGGTAAGCGTACGGACGATTTCTCCTGTTGACAGGCTGGGGAGCGAGTTAGAAGTGCTAAAGCGGCAGGCAAGATTGAACAGAGCCAACAAGATCAAAAACATGAACAGGCGTTTCATAGGTTGCTTCTTTAAGAGAGTATATCATAGTGAGGTAGCCTGCCTGTTTAGGGATTGTTAATTTTTACGTGAGTTCGGGATAAGGAGAGGATCTCCAAAAGGGAGTAAACTTTTGTTACCACAACAACAGTTGAAACCCCAGGAGACCCTCAATGGACAGTTTACTCGTTTTATTCTGTGATGTCGATGATTTTTGCAAAG
>DAOTYY010000022.1:0-47357 GCA_034434695.1 Anaerolineaceae bacterium | reverse complement strand
CTTTGCAAAAATCATCGACATCACAGAATAAAACGAGTAAACTGTCCATTGAGGGTCTCCTGGGGTTTCAACTGTTGTTGTGGTAACAAAAGTTTACTCCCTTTTGGAGATCCTCTCCTTATCCCGAACTCACGTATGATTATATTTCGTTGCCTGTACTTGCACCTATCGTGTTATGAAACAGCCGCTTTAATTATAACAGGACTTCTGATATGCTGCATTTCTGCCGTATAGCCAGCCTCAAAAGGTGTGCTACCCTGCGATGATGCTGGGTTATCTCAAGCCATTCGCAGCAATCTTTAGAAGAATGGTACATTCATCTATAAAAAAGTCAAACGCGTCTTCATGGGGTGTTTGCAGCATAGCGACTGGCGGATTTTCAAAAGGAAGCCGAAGCAGCCTTGAATTGCCCCCCGCCGCTGGCTTTTGCCCGTTCAAAGCCGCGCTGCTCTAGGAGATGTTGGGCAAGATCAGTTTGTATTCTCTCATCGCCTTCGATAAATCTCCTGACGATGACCAACAGCGTGGATCACGACCGCCTCTTCTTCCCAAAGTACTTCGTAAATGATACGATAGTCACCTGCACGAAGCTTGTAGAGTCCCGCAAGGTCACCGGTCAATGCTTCAAGGCGAATCGCATCCAGATTCGCAGCCAGCCAATTGATCCGCTGGACGATGCGTTGCCCTGCAGCCTTGTCGAGTCGTTGCAAATCCTTCGCTGCTGCTTCCAGAATGAAGATGCGGTAAATAGGCATTACTCCAAACCAAGACGCTGAACCACTTGGCTTAGAGGCTCACCGCGTTCTCCTCTCGCTACCTCTTCCTTTTGGCGTAAAAGCCTATTGCGAATCGTTTCTCGGAGGGGCAAACCTTCGTCGGGATCACCAACTAACTCTAGTAGTTTCTGTTCGATGATAGTTTCTATCATTTCTCGAAGTTCGTCTTTTGTCATCTGAGCTACAGTAGTCATACTGCCCTCCATAAAAATCACATACCTCTTGTTGACAGGGTCATCTAACAGCACTGCGGTTGAGCTGCTGGAGCGAAAGGTAGCTCCAAAGGCAAGATAGACGGCTGGGCGTTCCGAATGAATGATAGCACAAGCGGCATCCTGCGCGCAAGTGGATATCTGTTATCTTTTTGCCTTTCGCTTTTGCCCGCCCCGCCCTGCCCCGAAACTCAAGCTGCTCTATTGCTGCGCAAGTTACAAACTTGCGCCACATTCCCCCCTCTCCCTCCTATGGGAGAGGGGGCAGGGGGTGAGGGTCATCTCCCTCCCATGGGAGAGGGGGCTGGGGGGTGAGGGTCAAACCTCCCCCGCGCTTACTCTTTCTCCTCGTCGCGGATTAGCGGCAGGGTCATGCAGGTTGGACCGCCGCCGCCTTTGGTGAATTCGCTCAAGTCCACCTCAATTACCGTGATGCCGCGCTTGCGCAGTTCGCCGCTCACCACCGGATTGCCCGCCGGCATGATCAGCTTGCCCGGCTCCAGCAACAGAAAGTTGGATGGACAGCCGTTGACTTCCTCTTCGGGGATTTCAATCAAATCAAATCCCTTTTTGTGCAGCAGGTAGTCAATAAAATCATAGCCGACGCAGGAAGGGTAGATCACCCCAATGCGCGGCGCCGCCACGCCAAAAACCATGTCCAGATGAAAAGCGCCCCCGCCGCCGCCAGTCTGCGCCCGGCGGATGTTGAGCGGTCCGGGCAGATGGACAATGTGAATATCCTCGACGCCGAACTCCTGCAAGACCGAAGAAACCTGACGGATGCCTTCCATATTGGAACGCTGGCTGAGCGCCAGCGGCAGGCTTTTCTTATCCAGCCAGACGGCGTTGCTTGACTCAAAAAAGCCCATCCCGTGCACGGTGTAGAGGATCGGGCAGCCCAGCCTGCCCAGCGTGCGCGATTGGTAGTACTCCAGCCCGCGCTTATACGCCGGCGCGCAGCGGCAGATGATCGCGCCGCCCTTGACCATCAGCGTCTCATGCGTATAGGTAGCCGAGCGCAGCGGAATGCCGTAGGTGCCCAGAATCGGCTGAGGCGCATCCAGCGGGATGGTCTCCACGCCGTTCTCGTTGAGGACGCGGACGAACTCGTCATGCTGCGCCTGCATCTTGGGCAGGTCAATCAAGCCCGAAGGAAGGTTGAGAAAATCCGGGTCCACATCGCCCCAGGCGGCTTCGGGTCCGGGACGGTGGACGACCACCGCCCGCAGGCGGGCATAGCTGGATTGACTGCCCCAGGGCCGCCGCCAGGTCTTTTCCAGCTCGTCCAGAAAATCGCTGTTGAAAAAGGTTAGCGGCGGTTTGCCCGGACGGTAAAGCGGGATGGATTTCAGCTTCTCGGCATATTCATCAGGCATCTTAACCTCCAGAGGGAAAAGAATCGAACCATGCTTCATTGTAGCCCCTTTTGCCGTTCTTGAACAGCGCGCCGGGCGCGCCCAGCGCAGCCAGCAGAGCCGCCGGACCGCTCAGGTTTGCGCGGCGTTTTGCGCGGCGGCGATGCGTTCCTCCGCCAGCCGCACGTAGCGCAGGTCCACCTCATAACCGATGTATTTCCTGCCCGATTTCAGCGCAGCGATGGCGGTGGAGCCGCTGCCCATGAACGGGTCGAGGACGATGTCCCCGCTGAACGTATAGAGCTGGATCAGCCGGTAAGGCAGCTCCACCGGAAACGGCGCCGGGTGACCGACCTTCTGCGCCGATTCGGGGTTAATCTGCCAAACTGATTTTGTCCACTCCATGAACTGTTCGCGGCTGATGGTATCCGTCTTGTGCGGCGGTTTGCGGCGCGAGAAAGTCCCCTTGCAGAAGACCAGGATGTATTCGTGCGTGTCGCGCAGCACCGGGTTCGCCGCCGATTGCCAGCTTCCCCAGGCCATCGAGACGCCCGCCCCGGCGCCCTTATGCCAGATGATCTCACCGCGCATCAGAAAGCCGATCTCCAGCATGAGCTGCGAGAGGTAATCGGAGAGGGGGAGATAGGGCTTGCGCCCTAGATTGGCGATGTTGACGCAGGCTCTGCCGCCATAGACCAGCACGCGGTAGGTTTCGCTGAAGACGGCTTTGAGCAATTGCAGATATTCCGCCAGCGAAAGGTCGCGGTCGTATTCTTTGGCGGCGTTGTACGGCGGCGAGGTGACCATCAAATGCACCGAGTTATCGGGGAGTTCGGGCATGGTTTCGGCGCTGCGGACGAGGATGGCGTTTTCGTACTGCGGCGGGAAGGGCGCATCCGGCAGCGGCGGGGCGGGCTCTGCCGCCGGAAGTCCGGCGTAGAGGCGCGAGCGGTAATAGAGGGAAGCGTCGTGGCTGATGCGCGTAGTCGTCCCGAAGCGGCTGGTTTTGGAACCTTTTTTCATTATCGTCTGCCCTTGAGCGGTTTGATATCATTTTAGCGGAAAACCGCGCTCTGTACAGGGGAAGTTTCGCCGCCGGACAGCGCGGGTTTGCCCCTCACCCCCAGGGGAAAGGCAGAAGGCGAAAGGCGGAAATGTAGCGCAAGTTTGTAAATTGCGCATCCGCGGCGCGGCTCGGCTTTTTGGGCAAGGCTCTTTTGACTTTAAGACCAGGACGAATGTATAATTCTTAAAAATCGCTTTTTGTGCAGGATGTTTTGCAGCGGTTGAAAGAGAGGCTTAACCATGTCATCTACGGCAGCCATTATCACAGTAACAAAAATGCTGGAATCTTTGCCCGAATCAGTACAAGAGCAGGTAGTCGAGCATTTGCGCGAATATCTTGCCGACCTGCAGGATGAATTGAAATGGGATAATCTGTTTGAGCAGACCCAATCTTCATTAGCGGCTGCTGCCCGTCGTGCGAAGCAAGAGATTGTGCAAGGGCGCGCACAACCCATGGACGATGAGCGGTTATGAAATCAGCCGCTTTGCCGTCTTTCTGGGCAGCGTATGAAATGCTCAATGCAGATGTCAAGCGCAGCGCCAAAAAGGCTTATCGCTTATGGATGGAAAATCCCTTTCATCCATCTTTGCGTTTCAAGTGCGTCAATAGCGAAGAAAATGTTTGGTCCATAAGGATCACACGCGGCTATCGTGCTTTGGGTATTCTTGAGGGTGACACGGTAACATGGTTCTGGATTGGCAGCCATGATGAGTACGAACGTTTTATCTCATGATGGAAAACAGGACAGGCTGACCCGCTGCGCCAGCCGTTGCGCCGCTGGATAGCTGCCACCAAGCGCCATGATGACAAGTGCGGCGCGGGGAAAGGCGGAAATGTGGCGCAAGGCAATGAAAGTCAGAAGGCAAAAGGCTTTTTTGCCTTCATCCTTCCGACTTTTGACTTTAGAGGATGTTCTGCAGCGACTCGATCAGTCCCTCGATTTCGTGTGGGTGGTACAGGCAGGTATAGGCGTTGAACTGCAAGGCGCGCTCCAGCGTCTGCCTCATGGCTTCGCGGTAAGCGGTCACCACGACGACGGGCGTCTGCCGGCAGGTTTGGCTCAGGCGGCTCAAGACCTCCAGCCCAAGCGGCGAACTCACCGCCAGATTGAGCAGAAACGCCCGCTCGTCTTTCTCCGCCGGCTCAGGCAAAACCGCCGGGTCTGCCGCCTCCACCACCGCATAGCCGCGCAGATGCAGAATATCCGCCAGCGAGCGGTACATCGCCGGGTCGTCATCCACAAGGGTGAAATGGCTGGTTTTGCCCAGCGAGGCGTAAAAACTGAGCAGAAGATTGACATCCAGCGGCTTGCGCAAGACCGCCGTGAACACGCCCATCCGCTCTTTGGGCAGGATTTCCTCCGGCGTATAGGCGGTCAGCAGGATAATCGGCAGGAACGGGAGCGTCCTGCGCACCAGATCGGCAAACAAAGCCCCGTCCATATCCGCCAAACACACATCGCACAACACCGCATGAACCCGCTGACGGGCGAGCTTTTCCAGCCCTTCCTCGCCCGAATGCGCCGCCAGCGCCTCATAGCCTTTGACTGTCAGGATGTCCGTCAGCGTGCGCGCCATGCGCCGGTCATCGTCCACAACCAAAATGCTTTTCCTGCGCGGCATCTTTGTCTCCCTTTCAGCGTTCAGCCGTAGCGTTCTTCTTTCCAGACATCTGCCTCGTTATGGTAGCCCGCCTGTTCCCAGAAACCAGGGCGGTCATGCTGTAAAAACTCCAGCCCGCGCAGCCACTTGGCGCCCTTCCAGAAGTAAGGCGTCTTCAAGTCATTGCGTCCGGGAATGTAGCCGACCACGCCGCGCAGCGGATAGCCGTGATCGGGAGTGAGCGGCTGACCGTTGTAATGGGTCGCCAGCAGGAAATTCTCGCCCAGCATCACCTCCAGCGGCAGATTGGTAGTGAAGCCGTGCTCGGCGTGCTGGATGACGTACTTCGCTGCCGGCAGGGGTTTGACCAGCCCCAGCTCGATCAGCGTGCGCAGCGAAACACCCTCCCAGACGGTGTCGAACTTGCTCCACTGGGTGACACAGTGGATATCCATCACCACGCGGGTTTTGGGGAGCTGGTTGAATTCCTCCCAGGTCAACCGCAGGGGCTTTTCCACCTCGCCCCAGACGCGGAAATCCCACGTAGCCGGGTCAAAGCGCGGCACGCTGCCGTAGTGCAGCACCGGGAACTTCTGCGTGTAGTACTGCCCGGGCGGCAGACGCCCCTCCGAGCGGTATTTTTCCTCATCCTGTCTGCGCCGCAATACACTGTCAAACATGCTCCACCTCCACCCTTGATTATACATGGAAAGCGGACAGCGTTCTACGATGTAGAGAATTTGTATCAGGTTTGGGTGAATAGCCGCTGCCCGGCGGATGCCGTCCTCTGATATAATCTGTGCACACTTTGTTCAAGGAGATGGAATGACCGCAGCCTATCCACAAACCCGCTGGAGTTTGAACGACCTTTTCCCCGCGCCGGACAGCGCCGAACTGCAAGCCGTCTTTCAAGAGCTGGAGCAGCAGGCAGGCGAATTGGAGACCCTCCGCCCCAGCCTGAACGAGCAGCTTTCCGCCGAACGTTTTTTGGAAATCCTCGACCGGCTGGAAGCCATCCACACGCAGGCGCGGCGGCTGGATGCCTATGCCAGCCTGTACTTTGCCGAAGATACCCAAAACCCCGCCGCCCTCAGCCTGCTTCAGCGCAGCGGCCAGTTTTTCGCCGAGCTTTCCAACCGTCTCTTGTTTTTCAGCCTGTGGTGGAAGGCGCTTTCCGATGAAGCCGCCGCGCCTTTTCTGGCAATCGCCGGTGAGCGGCGCTACTGGCTGGAAGAGATGCGCCACTTCAAACCCCATACGCTCAGCGAGGCGGAGGAGAAAATCATCAACATCAAAAACGTGACCGGGGCCAGCGCCCTGAATACGCTCTACGACACCCTCACCAACCGCTACGTTTTCCGCCTGAAGGTGGACGGCAAGGTGCACAAGCTGACCCGCGGCGAGCTGACCCAGTACGTCCGCCATCCCAACCCGCGCCTGCGCGCCGCCGCTTACCGCGAGATGCTGCGCGTCTATGGACAGGACGCTGCCATTCTGGGACAGATGTATCAAACGCTGGTGCGCGACTGGCGCAACGAACAGATGACCCTGCGCGGCTTCTCCAGCCCAATCGCCGCCCGCAATCTGGCAAACGACATCCCGGACAGCGTGGTGGACACCCTGCTGGAGGTTTGCCGCCGGAACGCCCCGCTCTTTCAACGCTTTTTCCGCCTCAAGGCGCGCGGGCTGGGGATGAAGAAACTGCGCCGCTATGACATCTACGCTCCGCTCGGCGCAGCGCAGCGGCGCGTCCCCTTTGAGCAGGTGGCGGAGCTGACGCTGGATTCGTTCCAGCAGTTCCACCCGCAGATTGCCAGCCTTGCCGAGCGCGTCTTTCAGGAAAATCACCTCGACAGCGAGGTGCGCAAGGGCAAACGCAGCGGCGCTTTCTGCCTGACCGCCACCCCGCAGCTTACCCCCTGGGTGCTGGTCAATTATCAGGGGCGGATGGAGGATGTCTCCACGCTGGCGCACGAGCTGGGTCATGCCGTCCATTCCATGCTGGCGGCGCATCACAGCCTGTTCACCTTCCACCCCAGCCTGCCGCTGGCAGAGACCGCTTCCACCTTTGGCGAGATGCTGCTGGTGGAGCGTTTGCTGAAAGAAGAAAGCGACCCCGCCCTGCGGCGCGATCTGCTCTTTGCGCAGATGGACAATGCCTACGCTACCATCCTGCGCCAGGCGTATTTTGCGCTCTTTGAGCAGCAGGCGCACGAGATGGTTCAGCAGGGCGCCACGCTGGAGGAGCTGGCGGAAGCCTATCTGGACAACCTGCACGAGCAGTTTGGCGATGCCGTCGCCCTCAGCGATGAATTCCGCTGGGAGTGGGTCTCCATCCCCCATCTTTACAACGTGCCGTTTTACGTCTATGCCTATGCCTTCGGGCAACTGCTGGTGCTGGCGCTGTATGAACAGTACCGCAAAGAAGGCGAATCCTTCAAGCCGCGCTACCTGCAATTACTGGCAGCAGGCGGCTCAGACTCGCCGGAGCGCATCCTCGCCGCCGCCGGCATGGATATTCATCAGCCTGCTTTCTGGCAGGGCGGGTTTGAGGTGATTGCAAGATGGATTGAACAACTGGAAGCGCTGCCCGCGCCGCACAAACCCAGCGCAATTTTATAAATCCGCAATACACGCTCTTTTGAATCGCTTCTCCCAAACGCATGGAGAATAGGGCGCGGGGCGCATCATAAGCGGAATGTTCAGGTATCGCCTGCACCCAACTCATTCATACGGTCAACTTCATTGCAATAGGAGGTCAGTCACTTGCACAAATTTAACTTTCCCTCTATTTCGATATAGGCAACCTCGCCAAAGGTTTTTACTTTGCCTTCGGCGATAACGCACCGCCCCACCAAATTGGAATAGTCCTTGCCTTCCAAATTGATCAGACGGAAGGCGCTCTTATCATCCGTCGTAAATACGATGTAGGTGATCTCTCCACCCAGATAAGTCGCCTTAACGACTCCGTAGGCGCACACTTTGCTACCGGCATCAGAGGCATTAATTTCGCTCCACAAACGGCAGCCTACCGGCGGTTTGATTGGGTGATCGCCATTCTGTTCTCCGGCTGACACCAACTGTGACGCCGGAACCGCCATAGCACTGGAGCCGCTTGCAGAATTTTTCACCCAGTAGATCGCGAAGACTGCACCGACCACCAGCAAGGAGAGCAGGAGAATCTGCCATCCTTTGAGTTTGACAACCGTTGGGGAGGGTTTTGAACCTGCGGCAGCGGAAGCAGTTGCCGATCCCGATTCTTTTTCTGCAGAATATAACGCAGAGATGGATGTGGTTGGAGACGCTTTGGTGGAGGATAAACGAATTTTTTTCGTGGGCATCTCATCCAGTGAGACAGCCTGCTCAATGGAAGAGCCGGGTTTGCTTTGAGAAACATTGCTCACCGCTTCTGCCTGTCCCACAGAGGCGATATCCTTTGCTTTATGGGTAAACACAGAAAACATCCCCAAACCAAACCCGCCTGTTACCGCTCCGATGAAGATCAAAAAAACAGAGCCGTTACTAAAGACATCCTGCTGCGGATCAGACACCCAAAATCTAACCACAAACACCAAGGCAGCCGCCAACAAAAAGCCGGGAATTTGTCCCATTATGTACCTTTCCCAGCGCTTATTATCCAGCGGACCTGATCTTCCAAAAAAGATCTTTCCAATCAGGGTAATCGTTCCAGCGATAATTAACCCATCCAGTATGATCGGAATAAGACCCAAGAGGAAGCTTTTATATGAGCTTAATCGAAGGGTTACACTCAGTGCACCCACTAGAAATAAACCAACAGCAGAAATAACATTCACCAGTAAACCACCGAAGAACAATTTCCAAAGGATAGCAGACAGCGGGTGGTTGGGGAGCTGATTCGCCTGGAAGGCATTTGACGGACTTTCTTTTTTTGTCTGTGACGCGTCAGAAGATTGAAACATAGGTGATCCTTTCCTCTAATGTAGAGCATTGCACATGCTACAAGCTTGTGCTATTAGTTTATATCCCAGATAAGCACACTACACGACCGCCTTTCTTTTGTCATTGCGAGCCCCGCAGGGGCGAAGCAATCCCCGCCCCCGCCCACGCGGAGACTGCCACGCTCGCTAACGCTCGCTCGCAGTGACAGACAGCCCTGCTTTCATTGCGCACCCCGCACCCTTCTCCTGTCATTGCGAGCCCCGCACCTTTTCTTTTGTCATTGCGAGCCCCGCACCTTTTCTTTTTTCATTGCGAGCCCCGCACCTTTTCTTTTGTCATTGCGAGCCCTGCACCCTTCTCTTGTCATTGCGAGCCCTGCACCCTTCTCTTGTCATTGCGAGCCCCGCAGGGGCGAAGCAATCCCCGCCCCCGCCCACGCGGAGACTGCCACGCTCGCTAACGCTCGCCCGCAGTGACAGATAGTCCTGCTTTCATTGCGAGCCCTGCACCTTTTCTTTTGTCATTGCGAGCCCCGCACCCTTCTCCTGTCATTGCGAGCCCCGCACCTTTTCTTTTGTCATTGCGCACCCCGCACCCTTCTCCTGTCATTGCGAGCCCCGCACCCTTCTCTTGTCATTGCGAGCCCCGCAGGGGCGAAGCAATCCCCGCCCCCGCCCACGCGGAGACTGCCACGCTCGCTAACGCTCGCCCGCAGTGACAGACAGCCCGGCTTTCAACTTACCCAGCAGGCATAAATTACAAATCTGCGCTGGAATCTCGATTTTGCGCAGATGATAAGGCAAGGCTTTAGCTCGCCGCTATTCGCCCCCTATTCTTCCTCCAGCGGCGGCTCTTCCTCAGGCGGAATCACCGCTTCCGCCTCTTCCACAGCTTCCTTTTTCTCAGGCCATTCCAGCACCTGCATATTGCGGGCGATGACGCGGGTGAAATAGCGCGTCTCGCCCTTTTCTTCGTAACGGTCGGTCTTCAGACGCCCTTCCAGAAAGATCAACTGACCCTTGTGCAGAATTTTCTGGCAGGTCTCGCCCAGACTGCCCCAAGCTTCCACGTTGAACCAGTCAGTATCCTGTTTCACTGTGCCATCGCTGCCCTTCCAGCGGCGGTCAACCGCCAGACTGAAGGTGGCAACCTTTTTGCCGGTGGGAGTAAAGCGGGTTTCGGGGTCTTTGCCCAACCGTCCAATTAACTGAACGCGATTTAAGCCAGGCATGGGATGAAACTCCTTTTTCTGAACAACCCAACAATTGTGTGGTATATTTTTAGTTTAGATGAGATTTGCCCGCTGTCAAGCCAATTGGGGCAGCCAATTCGGAGAGAACACACATGTACGTTGCCATTGAAGGCGTCATCGGCGTCGGAAAAACCACGCTGGCGCGTCTGCTCCAGCCGTCTTTTGAAGCCAATCTTTTGCTGGAAGTGTTCGAGGAAAATCCCTTCCTGAGCGATTTTTACAGCGACCGTGCCCGCTACGCCTTTCAAACGCAAATTTTCTTCCTGCTCAGCCGCTACCGCCAGCAGCGCGAAGGCGTTCCGAAGCTGCTGGCAAGCGGCAAACCGTTGATCAGCGACTACACCTTTGAAAAGGACGCCCTCTTTGCCGGCATCAACCTGAAAGGCGATGAGCTGGAGATGTACCGCCGCGTCCACGAGGCGCTGGCAGAGAAAATCACCCCGCCCGATCTGGTGGTGTATCTGCGCGCCAGCACCGATATCCTCATGCAGCGCATCACCCTGCGCGACCGTCCCTACGAGCGCCGCATGGAACGCGCCTACATCGCCGAGCTGAATCAGGCGTATGACGCCTTCTTCCTCGGCGGCGCCAAGCACCCCTCGCCGGTGCTGACCATTGAGACCGACCAGCTCGACTATCTGCGCAATCCCCAGCATCTCGAATTCATCGAAAACCGCATCCGTCAGGCGCTGCGGCTTTCGCCCTTCCAGCCGGAACTGCCCATCGGTACAGAGCAGAGCATTTCCTGACCATCAGAGGGGGGAACGATGCGGATTACACGCGAAAAACTGCTCAAACTGGCGAAAACACAGGCTGCCATGCGGGTGATGCAAAACCGCCGCCTGGTCTGCGTCTATCTGACCGGTTCGCTTTTGGATGAAGAGCCGCTCTTAGGCGGCACAGCCGATATTGACCTGATCTTCGTCCACGATACGCCGCCGCCGCAGGAGCGCGAGATCGTCCCCCTCTCGGCGGAAGTGCATCTGGATATCGCCCATGTTTCGCAGGAACAGTACCAGCAGCCGCGCAGTCTGCGCAGCGACGCATGGCTGGGCAGTTTCCTCTGCCACAATCCCCTCGTTCTTCACGAGCGCGGCCATTGGTTTGAGTTTGTTCAGGCGGGGGTCTGCGCGCACTTCTACCGTCCGGAGACCATCCTCCAGCGCGTCCAGCCGCAGTTGGATGCCGCCCGTCAGGGCTGGATGACCCTGCAGAGCGCCGCCGGGCTGGATGTCTTCCAGCGCACTGCGCTGTACCTGCGCACCCTGCGGCAAACCGCCAACGCCGTCGCCTGCCTTTGCGGTCCGCCGCTGACCGAACGGCGTCTGCTGCTCCATTTTCCCCAGCGGGCGCAGGCAGTCCGCCGCCCCGAATTGAGCGCCGGGCTGATCGCCCTCTTGAGCGGGGGAACGGACCTTCTCGCTGAAGCGCAAACGCCGCAATGGTTCGAGACATGGCAGACGGCGCTGGGCGATGCCGGTCAGACCAGTCAGCATCCGCCGTCTCTGCACCCCGCCCGGTGGGCATATTACACCCGCGCCGCGCAGGCGCTGTGGAGCGAAACACCCGCCGCGGCGCTGTGGATTGTCCTGCGCACGTGGTGCGCCGCGCTGGACTGCCTGCCCGCCGATCACGCCTCCCGCCCGTCTTTTGTCAGCCTCTGCCGTTCGCTGGCGCTCGACCCGCTGGAAGAACGCCTGGAAGCGCTGGACGTATATCTGGACACGGTGGAAGAAATGATTGAAGGCTGGGCAAAAGAAAATGGCTTATAATTCCGGCACACGGGGCAAAATTAGCCCAATTTCTGTGGATAAATGGCTGTTTTCTGTGGATAACTGGGGATAATTGTGGATAACCCACTGAACAAGCGGGGAATCACTCTTGACGCCCCTGAAACCCTGCCCCCCATATCTGGGGGTGTTTTTTTGCCCTGCGCCATATCTCTGAAGCAGCTTTTGACGGCGCTGACGGGTGCGGAAGGGACAAATCTATCCAGAATTTATCCACAGCAAGGCAGCCAATCCCCCGGACTCAAAAACCCGCAGATACAGCAGAAACAGCGGCGTTTCTCCCCACCGCTGGGGGTTTGATTCCCCCTGCCGCCGTTTCTCCACATATCCACAGCGCCTACTAAGAGTACTGAATCAATTAATAAAGAATTGAGGAAAATAAGATTGCAATGAAGAAAAATTTCAGACTGTCATGATGAGAGGTCGTCAAGTCTTGTTCCCGCATCCAATAGACGGAAAGCACTGTTGAACGGATCGGGCTGGAATCGGTCGAGCCAGTAGATGGCTTGCACAAAAGAGCGTGATGAAGCAGGTCGAGGCAGTGTTGAAAGCAGCAAAGCAGGCATGCAATTGCCGCTCTTGCGCCGCGGCGCAGGGAAAGCGCAGACCGTCAGCCAGTGACGGCTTTTTGCCGCTTGATTATTCTGAATAAATCCTGTAAAATTTTTATAAAACGATAAATCTTTATGTAAGAGGTACAGCCCCCTGAACATGTTGTACAGCCAGCCACTTTTCCAGCCAGAGGAGAAGGGAGAACGAAATGGACGTCATTAAAGTTAAAGCCAACTCCCGCACTGCAGCCGTAGCGGGGGCCATCGCGGGGGTGATCCGCGAGCACCGCCGTGCGGAAGTGCAAGCCATCGGCGCCGGGGCGGTCAACCAAGCCGTCAAGGCGCTGGTCTTAGCCAGAGGGTATCTGGCAGAGGACGGCATTCCGGTGGTTTGCGTGCCTGAGTTCGTTGATGTGGATATTGACGGCAAGGTGCGCACGGCGATTAAACTGATCGTCGAACCGCGCTAGACGGTCGGTTCGGGCTGGGGGGAATTTGCCGCGCTGGAGCGTTTAGCTCCGGGGCGGCTGCGGCGCGTGATGGACTTCTTCGGGCGTGAAGATCACTTCTTCGCGCCCGCTCAGTTTTTCCTGCACTTTGCGCACAATCAGGTCGAGGTGGTCAGGGCTTTTGACGAAGTCCAGATCGTCCGCCGGCACGGTCAGCACCGGACAGAGCGTGAAACCGCCAATCCACTGCTCATACAGTTCGTTGAGCTGCTGCAAATATTCAGGATTGATCCGCCGCTCAAAATCGCGATCGCGCAAACCGATCCGCCCGACCAGCGTACTGACCGATGCGCGCAGGTAAATCACCAGATGCGGCGCGGGCAGAAACTCGGCGATCGTTTCGTAGAGCTTATGGTAGGTCTGATAATCCCGCTCGCTGATATACCCCTGTAAATACAGGTTATGGGCAAAAATCTCGGCATCCTCATAGATGCTGCGGTCCTGCACCACCGAGCCGGGGTAGCGGATCAAATCCTGCTGCATACGCAGACGGTGGGTGAGGAAGAAGATTTGCGAGTGGAAGCTCCAGGCAGCCATGTCGTGATAAAAATCCGCCAGATAGGGATTTTCCGCCACCGGTTCGTAGAAGGGCTGCCAGCCCAGCCGCTCGCTCAACAGGCGCACCAGCGTAGATTTGCCAACCCCGATGTTCCCCGCAATGGTGATAAATTTTTTCACCGTGCTCTCTCCTGCGCGGCAAGTCACCGCGTTGACATGCCCAGAATGTTCAGCGAACGCTTGATTCCCTTTGCAATCTGCCGCACCTGCTGCTGGACAACTTCTTCATCCAGCGTGAGCAGATTGCGGTCTTCCATGACCAGTTTGCCGTTGATGATCACGTGCCGCACATCCGAAGCGCGGGCGGCGTAAATCAGGTGCGAGTAGATGTCGTAGCAGGGGGTCAGGTGCGCCGCGTTGAAGTCCAGCACGGTGATGTCCGCCAGCTTGCCCGCTTCCAGCGAACCGAGCCGCTCCGCCGCTCCGATAGCTCTGGCGCCGTTGATGGTCATCATGGCGAAGACTTCTTCGGCGGGCAGGACGGTGGGGTCGCCGCTGACGCCTTTTTGCACCAGGGCGGCGAGC
Organism: Anaerolineaceae bacterium; assembly: GCA_034434695.1. Taxonomy (GTDB): domain Bacteria; phylum Chloroflexota; class Anaerolineae; order Anaerolineales; family Anaerolineaceae; genus DYEC01. The sequence goes on along the minus strand of DAOTYY010000022.1, from coordinate 33,241 downwards.
TGCGCCTCGTGGAGCATGTCCAAATCGTTGTTGCTGGCGGGTCCATCCGTCCCCAAAGCGACGTTGACGCCGGCTTTGAGCATCTCCGCCACCCGCGCAATGCCGGAGGACAGCTTGAGGTTGGAGGATGGGCAGTGGGCGACGGAGGTTTTCGTCTCTGCCAGAAGCTGGATTTCCTCATCGCTGAGATGGACGCAGTGCGCCAGCAGCGTGTGCCCGCCCAGCAGTCCGACCGATTGCAGAACTTCAATGGGCGTTTTGCCGTACATCTTGCGCACGTTTTCCACTTCGGCGCGCGATTCGGAGGCATGGGTGATGAACACCGCACCGCTTTCCTCGGCGATGCGGCGGGCTTCTTCCATCAGGTGCAGGCTGGCGGTGTAGGCGGCATGTACCTGAACGCAAAGCACCACCAGCGGCTCATCCTTGTAGCGGTTGATGAATTCATGGGCGTTCTTTGGCGTGCTGAGCGGGCGGCTGCCAAAGCCTTTGATTTCGGCAAAGGTGGGTCCGTTGACCAGACGGAAGTTTGCCTGAAGGGCGGCTTCGGTGGAGTGGCGGAATTGCCAGTACATATCGGCGGCGCAGGTGGTGCCGCTGCGGATCATCTCCGCCATGGCTAACTGCGCGCCGGCGACCACATTTTTCGGCGAGGTGAATGCCAGCTCCATCTTCCAGACGCGGCTCAGCCAGGCTTCCAGCGGGCGGTCATCCACCATGCCGCGGAAGAGGGTCATTGCCCAGTGTCCATGCGCATTAATGAAGCCCGGCGTGACTACCTGACCGGAGACATCCAGCGTCTTTTGGGCTTCCACTTTGGGCAGCACCTCTTTGGCGCTGCCGACCATGAAGATTTTGTTGTCCCGCACGGCGAGGGCGCCGTTTTCGATCATGCGGCGCTGGCTGTCCATCGTGACCAGCGTGCCGCCTTTGAGCAGCAGGTCCACTTTTTCGGGTTGTGTCATCGGGGCTTTCCTCCTCAGGTGTGTTTAGTGAAATTGTAGCGCAAAAATGGGTTTTGCGCACAGCGGGAGAAAGGATGAAAGCGAAAGAATTTGCAGGTCATTTGTAGGGCAAGACTCCTAAAGTCAGAAGGCGGAAGAAAAACTTTCCGCCTTTTGACTTTCGCCTTCTGCCTTTCGCCGCCCGCCTTGCCCGGAAAACCAAGCTGCTCTATCGCTGCGCAAGTTACAAACTTGCGCAGCATTTCCCCCTCTCCCTCCTATGGGAGAGGGGCTGGGGGTGAGGGTCAAACCTGCCCTGCGCTACAGCTTTGTAGGGCAAGTTTTCAACTTGCCCCGCCTTGCCCGGAAACTCAAGCCGCACCGCGGATGCGCAAGTTACAAACTTGCGCAGCATTTCCCCCTCTCCCTCCTAATGGGAGAGGGGCTGGGGGTGAGGGTCAAACCTGCCCTGCGCTGCAAAAACCTGTAGGACAAGATTTTATCTTGCCCCGCTTTGCCTGTTTATTGCAGGTTTTCCAAATCGGCGAGGTCTTGCAGGCGGGCGGAGGCTTGTTTGTTTTTCTTCAGGTTTTCCAGGTCAATGAAGTTGACCTTGACATCATCAATGATCACTTCCACCCGCGAGGCATAACAGGTTTCAAAATCCACACCGGGCGCAGTGGTGATCAGGTCAATCCGCACCGGGGGATACCCCAACTGGATGACCTGATCGGGCAGCAGAAAATCCTCCGCCCGCAGGTGGAGCGAGGCAAAACCGAACTGCTCCAGCGCGTTGACCACGCGGGCAGCGTTTTCAGGGGTCATCTCGATCCAGATGTCTATATCTTTGGTATAACGCGGGTAGCCGTGCAGCGCAACTGCGTACCCCCCGATGACCAGATAGCGCACCCGGTTATCGTTTAAGGATTGTATAAACTCTTTGAAATCCTGGTTCAGCACCGTATCTCCAGCGGTGATACTCGCAGCGGATTTCCTCCAGCGCTGCCAGCCGTGCGGCGTAGGGCTGGGTTTGCCAGTAGGTGAAGTCGCTTTTTCGTTCGCGCAGCGTGGTTTTGGTATAAACTCTGTCAATGCCCGAAGCAGTTTTTTCCATAAGTCTTAAATGATTATAACTCGCCCTGTAAGCGCAGACAATAGGAGGAAAGGCGGGAGAAAATTTGCAGGGCAAGACTCCTAAAGTCAGAGGGCGGAAGAAAAACTTTCCGCCTTTTGACTTTCGCCGCCCGCCTTGCCCGGAAAGCCGAGCTGCTCTATCGCTGCGCAAGTTCCAACCTTGCGCCGCATTTCCCCCTCTCCCTCCTATGGGAGAGGGGCTGGGGGTGAGGGTCAAACCCGCCCTGCGCTGCAGCTTTGTAGAACGAGTTTTCAGCTTTCAACCGAAAAGGGCTGCCCGGTGTTTTTCCGGACAGCCCCAGCGACAGATACCGCGCAGAAAGAGGCGCTATTCCTCCTCTTCCACAAACTGCTCGCGTCCAGAGAGCATGAAGCTGGCGATCACGATCAGGATGAGGAACGGCAGAACAGCGATCCACACTGCCGCGCTGCCCTGTGTGCCGGTGAAGCCGTAAATCGTCTGACCGGCGGCGCCGACCGCCACCAGCAAGCCGACGATCAACCCGCCCAGCGAGCCGACGATCATCAGGATCGAGCCAAGTGTTTTGGCAAAGCCCTTGGCGACATCCTCCGGCTTCATGATGTCGGTCCAGATCAACCCCCAGCGCTTGACGCGCGGGTAAAGCAGAACGAGCAGGATGGGACCGAGGATGAAGGCGGCAGCGAAGTTGTTAATGGTGATGGTGATGGAGAGGAAAGCGAAAGGTACGATTTTTGCCAGATCAAGATACCATGAGATGACAATAGCGCAGGCGGCTGAGGAAACCAGTGAGATCAGCTCGAAGGCTAAAATCTTCTTTGCTGTGTTGGGGGTTTGCGCCATGGTCTCTTTGGTCACCAGCCCAAAGGTTGCCCCCCACATTTTATAGGGGATGAAGCCCAGCAGGAAGTTGCCAAAGAAGCCGAAGATGGAACCGATGCCCAGCGTTCCACCAAACAGGTCGCCGATGAAGTTGCCGATGGCAGCCCCCCAGGCGCCGGCAGGACCGAACATCAGCCCGAAAATAGGCGGGAAAACATTGGCTGGACGGACTTCGGTAATGCCGGGGACGATGACAATACCGCCCTTGAAGGCGATCAGGAACGCTGCATAAATGGCGGCTGAAAGCGCAACAAGGATGATCATGCGGGTATTCTTCCACATCGAAATTACTTCTTTCATGGTCTCACTCCTTTCCCTAGAAAAATGAAGATACGATAGATGAAAATGGTTGGTGGGGAACAGCCGTTTTCGTTTCCTTCGATAAGCACCTCCTTGAACAAGTTGAAAGAAATGCGATAAAGAAGGTCTCATTCCTCCGGCGGGTGCATCACCAGCAGAGCCTCTTCGCAGGAGCAGTCCAGCTCGAAAGGCTCCTGCAAGGTGCGCACCATCAGTGCCAACATCCTGGCGGTAGTATCCGCCATGGTATGGCTGACAAAGGTGATTTTCTCTTCAATGCCGCAAGCCCAGTTGATCGAATAGGCGATGGCGGCGTAGTGCATCTTCAGCTCGCGCGCCAGCACCACCTCCGGCACGCCGGTCATACCGACCACATCGCCGCCAAGCATGCCGTAGGCGCGGATTTCCGCCGGGGTTTCAAAACGCGGTCCGTTGGTGGCGACATAGGTGGCATTCGGGTAAATCTCCAGCCCGAACTGGGCTGCCAGCTCGAGCAGTTTCTTATTCAGCGCCGGACAGTAGGGGCGATCCATGCTGATATGCACCAGCCCGGACTTGCCGCCGTCGAAGTAGCTCTTTTCGCGGTCGGTGGTGAAATCGAGAAAGTCGGTCAGCAACGCCAGCGCGCCGGGAGGGATGGCGCGGTTGATCGAACCGACGGCGTTGGTCGCCAGGATGCGCTGAACGCCCAGCATTTGCAGGGCTTTCAGGTTGGCGCGGTAATTGATGCGGTGCGGCGGGGTGGTGTGTTCCAGCCCATGCCGCGCCAGAAAGATGATTTCGCCGCCCGCTCCTTTGCCGATATTGACCAGCGCCTCGCCGTAAGGGGTGGTGATCACCCTGCGTTCAAATTCAAAACCAGGGATGTCGTAGATGCCGGTGCCAGCGATGATGGCAGATTTCATCAGCAACCTCCTGCCTGAATCCATTATATCGTTTTTCAAGTCATTTGCAACTTACCCAAAGTACCGCTTCAGGTCATAGGGGCTGAGGATGCCCTTGCTGGTGATGACCGCGGAGACCAGATGCGGCGGGGTGATGTCAAACGCCGGATAGTAGGCGTCAATCGCCGGGTCGGTGGTGGGCACGCCGCGGCAGGTTTTCATCTCCAGCGGGTCGCGTTCTTCAATTTCAATGGAAGCGCGGTTGGGCTTGTGTTTATCCGGTCCCCACGAGAACACGAAAAAGGGGATGCCGTGATAATGGGCGGTGACGGCGTTCTGGAATGTGCCTGCCTTGTTGACCACGTGCCCGTCCAGCGTGACCAGGTCGGCGGCGGTGAAGTATTTCTGCACCTTGCCCTGCGACATGACATAGGCGGGCATATTATCGCCGATGATCTGCACCGGGATGCCCAGCTCGTGGATGCAGGGGGCGGTCAGACGTGCGCCCTGCAGATAGGGGCGGGTTTCGGGGGTAAAGACGTGGATGCGCTTGCCCTGCCGCTGGGCGAACGCCAGCGAGAGGATGAACGCCGTCTCGGCAAAGCACATGGTCAGGATGCCGTCGCCGTCGTCTATCAGGCTGGCGCCGAGCTGGGCGCTGAAGGCGTAATCTTCATAGATTTTGTCGCGGAATTTCTCAATCCATTCCAGCAGGCTCTGTTCCACATTGCCGCCGGCTTGCAGAGTCTGGTCAATGACCTGCATGGCAGCTTCCAGCCGCCGCGCCAGTGCGGTGTTGGTGGGGCGGGTGCGCACCAAACGGGCGCGCGCCGCTTCCAGAAAAGCCCGCTGTTCGGCGGCGGGTTTTTCTGCCGACTGCCGCGCCGCCATGACCATCGCATACAGGGCGGCGTTGGGCGGTCCGCCGCCTTGCGTGACCATGTCTTCGATTGCCCGCGCCACTTCTTCCACCGTCTCACAACAGACGAAAACCCTTTCAAATGGATACTTGCGCCGGTCACAAACCCACACTTTGCCGTCCTCGTAGCGGGCGACGTTCTCGCGGCGCAGGAGGAAGGGCAGCATCTCGTTGATTTCTTTTGCGGACATTTTTTTCTTCCTAAAAACGGGTAAAGCCGCTCAGCCTGCCGTAGCCAAAGGCATACGCCAGCAGAGAGGCGATGACGAACAGAATAGCAAAGGTCAGCACGGCGTAATCGGCTGGTCTCATTTTCAATTCCAGATAAAAGGTGCGGTCTTCGCGCGCGCCGAACCCTTTGGATTCCAGCGCCATGCCGAAGATATTGGTACTGCGGATAGTCGAGATGAAGACCGGAATGAGCAGAGGGACGAATTTGCGGATGCGTTCAAGCAGGTTGCCGCTGTCCAGGTCCAGCCCGCGGCTGCGCTGTGCCTGACTGATGGTTTGCAGGCTGGCGACGATGGTCGGCACCAATCGCAGCGAGGTGGAAATGGCAAAGCCGACCCGGTAAGGCAGTCCTAAGCGAATTAACCCCAGCACCAGTTCCTCGTTGCGGGTGGTGCTGATCAGGATCATGCCGTCCGAAATCATCAGCAGAATCAGCAGGGTGCGGGCGATGCTGAATTTAAGCGACTCCACCTCGATGAACCAGAACAACGGGGTGCTGCCCTGCGAAAACAGGTTCCACAAAAGCAGGCTGGAAATGGTCAGCACGATGAGCACATAGCGGATGCGGCGCATGTTGATCAGCGCGCCGGAATTCAGCAGTTGAACGATCACCAGAAAGGTCACCGGCAGCATCCACAGCGGGTCATCGAACAACAGCACCGCTACAAAGATCAGCAGGAAGATGATGATCTTGGTGCGCGCGTCGAGGCGGTGCATAAAGGTATTGCGGTCCAGATAGACTTCAGATTCCATGCTTTCCCTGCTCCGTTGCATCCAGACAGTTGATCAATTCCTGCGGGGTGAGGATGGTTTTGCCCAGACGGCTGGTGAATTCGACGAACTGCGGCGGGCGCAGGAAAGCCTCGCGCAGTTCATCGCCGTGCGAGAACACCTGGCGGGTTGAGCCTTGCAGGATGAGTTTGCCGTCTTTGAAGACAAAGACGCGCTGGGCGTATTCCGCCACCACCCACATGTGATGGGTGACAAAGATGATCGTACTGCCCTGTTCGTTCAGCCGTTTGACCATCTCCATCATACTGCGCTGTTCGGCGTAATCCAGCCCGGTGGTGGGTTCATCGAGGATGAGCACTTCCGGCTGAGCCGCCAGCACCGAAGCCACCGCCACGCGCTGGCGTCCGCTCTTGGTCATGGTGAAGGGGTCGTCCTGCTCACAGCCTGCCAGTCCAACCGCTTCCAGCGCTTCGTGAACGCGCTGTTTGATTTCCTCTTCGGGCAGTTTGCGCAGGCGCGGGTTGAAGGCGGCCTCATCAAAGATGGTTTCGGAGAAGATTTGATGATCCGGGTTCTGAAAGACATAACCCACTTTCTGCCCGAGTTTGAAGACGCCCTGCTGGCGGGTGGGGATGCCGTTGACCAGAATTTCACCGCCGGTGGGCATCAGCAAACCGTTGAAGTGTTTGACCAGCGTGGTCTTGCCGCTGCCGTTTTGTCCGATGATGGCAACCATCTCGCCCTGGTTGATTTGCAGGCTGACTCCGTCCAGCGCTTTGACGCCGTTGGGGTAGGTATGTTCCAGGTTGATGCACTGGATCAGCGGCTGGGTATGGCTGGCGATGCGCTGGTTTTCTTCTGCCACGATGCGGTCAAATTTTTCCTGAGAGATGCGCAGTCCCAGGCGCTGGAAGCTCTGCAAACCTTCTTCGATGGTGAGCGGCAGTTCCCTGGCGCCGCTCATCTTGAAGAATTTGGGGATGCCCAGCGGCATGATGCCCAGTTCTTCGAGCAGGTCCACCTGCTCCAGAATCTCGCGCATTGTGCCAACGCTGACCAGCTTTCCATCTTTGATGAGGGCGATACGGTCAGCGTGGAGCGCCTCTTCGGTGTCATGTTCGATCACCATCAGGGTCAGGTCTTCGCGTTCGCAGAGCTGATCGGTGATCTGGAACACGCCCAGCTTGCTGATCGGGTCGAGGTCGGTGGTGGGTTCGTCCATCACCAGCACTGTCGGATGCAATGCCAGCACCGAGGCGATTGCCAGCTTCTGTTTCTGCCCGCCGGAGAGGGTGGAAGGCGGGCGGCGGCGCACGGCTTCCAGCCCGACATAGGCAAGATTTTCGTCTATGCGGCGCTTGATCTCTTCCCGTTCGACGCCGAAGTTTTCCGGTCCGAAGGCAACTTCCAGCTCGACGTTGGTAGAAAACAACTGCGCCTCAAAATCCTGAAAGACCATTCCTACCAATTCTGCCATCTGGGCGACAGTGTATTGTTTGGTGTCCCGCCCCAGCACCAGCACTTCCCCCTGTAGTTTGCCCTTGTGGAAATGCGGGATCAAGCCGTTGATGGTGGCTGCCAGCGTGCTTTTGCCGGCTTCGCTGGGGCCCATGATCATCAGGAATTCCCCCCGTGCAACCTCCAGATTGATCCCCTGCAGTGCGTATTCTTTCTGTCCGCGGTAGCGGTAATGCAGGTCTTTGATGATGACTGCCGGTTCGGCTGCCATAGCTCCTTTATCCTTATTTGGTTTTGTTGGACCATTGCCCGCGCGTACGGCGGATGGACTGCCTTTCCCTATCCAGACAGCGGGTGATCCGTTGACGGTTGATAAATGTATTATACAAAAAAATTCTCTGAAGCGTTCATTTTTTTGTGACGCAATTTTGCAACTTGCGCTGCGATAGAGCAGCTTGGTTTTCCGGGCAGGGCTGGGCAAGATAAAATCTTGCCCTACAAATTTTTTTCGCCTTCATCCTTCTGACTTTTGACTTTAAGACTCGCCCTACCGTTTTTACCTTTTGATTTGCTGCACCTCTTGACAAAGTTGATATAATAATATACAATTCATTCATTGATACAATTATACAATTTTGAGGTGTAATTGCCGGAACTGAAGATTGCGCTGGATTTTCGCTCGGGTGTGCCGATTTACGCCCAGATTGTCGAGCAGATCACCCGTCAAGTGCTGGATGGGACGCTGCGGGTGGGCGATCAACTGCCGACGGTGCGGCAACTGGCGGCAGACCTGCGCATCAACTTCAACACGGTGGCGCGGGCGTACCGCCTCCTGGACGAAAACGGTCTGATTTCTACCCAGCAGGGGCGCGGCACCTATATCCTCGAAAAACCTACCCCTGACCATGAGCAGCGCCTGCGCCGCGAAACGCTCAGCGCGCTGACCGAGCAGTATCTGGCGGAGGTGCGCCGGCTGGGTTTTGGCGCGGCGGAAGCGCTGGAAGCGGTTCACGAGGCGCTGAAACGGCAGGGAGCGCACGAGGAGGATGGATAAAATGACATTCACAGGTGAGGAAGCGATGAAACCAAAAGAGAACGAACATCAAAAAGAGCGCTTTTCTTCCAGAATACCATACCGCTGGAACAACAAACTGCCGGACAATGTCCGCATCAGCAGTATCGGCGGGGCGGTGTTCTTTGTCTTTCTGCTGGCAGCGGTGATCGGCGCAGCGGCGCTGAACAAGCGGGTGGCGGATGAGTGGATCGCCCTTTATGTTGGCGTAACTCTGCTGCTGGGCGCCTTTTTCTTGTTTTCGCTGAAGGTTGCCGCTCAGTGGGAAAAGGCGGTGGTGCTGCGGCTGGGAAAGTACCGCGGACTGCGCGGTCCGGGCTTTTTCTTCCTTGTGCCGATTCTTGACTCTACGCCGGTCTGGATTGACCACCGCGTGATGGTGACGCCCTTCAGCGCCGAAAAGACGCTTACCAAAGATACCGTGCCGGTAGATGTGGATGCGGTGTTGTTCTGGGTGGTCTGGGATGCGGAGAAAGCCGCCTTGGAGGTGGAGAACTATCAGGCGGCGATTGCCTGGGCGGCGCAAACCGCCCTGCGCGAAGTGATCGGACAGATGCCGCTGGCGGATATTCTGGTCGGGCGGGCAAAGATGGACGCCGACTTGCAGCGGATCATTGATGAACGCACTACGCCGTGGGGTATCTCGGTGCAGAGCGTTGAGATTCGCGATATCATCATCCCGCAGGGGCTGGAAGATGCGATGAGCCGGCAGGCGCAGGCGGAGCGCGAGCGGCAAGCGCGGGTCATTCTGGGCGAATCGGAAAAGCAGATTGCCCACAGCTTTGCCGAAGCTTCGCGAGCCTATCAGGATAACCCGACGGCGCTGCATCTGCGGGCGATGAACATGCTCTTTGAAGGCTTGAAAGAGAAGGGCGCGCTGGTGATCGTACCGAGCAGTGCGGTGGACACGATGAATCTGGGCGGGCTGAGCGGGCTGGTGGCGCTTGCCAGAGGCGAAGCGGCACAGGGAAAGAATCAACCATAAGGAGAACACAATGAACGGGAGAACATTGCGGATGGCATTGCCTTTGCTTGCGGCGGGGATGCTGGCGTTGAGTGCCTGCGCGGCGCAGAGCGGGGCGGGTAATCCGCCGGCAGTTGGTCCGATTGCCTTTGTGGGCGGGACGGGGATGGTGCTGGTGGCGCTGGGGTATGCGTTCTATGCGGGCGCGCGGCGGCTGGGCTGGCGTTACTTCTGGCTGGGTGCCCTGGCATGGGCGGTGGCGGTAGCGTTCAAGTTTGTGTTTGCCATCCTGCTCAATCCGCTTTTGTACCGGGCGCTGGTCACGCCGGGTCAGCCGGGCATCGGGGATGTGGTGATGTACCTGTATATCGGCGCGTTGACCGGCATCTTTGAAGTCGGGCTGGTCTGGCTGTTTGTGCGTTTTAGCCGCCTGAAAGGGGCGGGCTGGCGGCAGGCGCTGGCGTTTGGCGTCGGGTTTGGGGCGGTCGAGGCGTTTCTGCTGGGGCTGGTTTCGCTGGGCAACATGGCGGTTGCGGCAACAAACCCTGCGCTCGTCCCGCCTGAGGCGATGGCGCAGTTGGCGCGCGCCAACGACATCCGTCTCAGCCTCGCGCCGGTTTCAGAACGTTTCTTCACCGTATGGGTACATATCCTTTCCTGTGCGCTGATTTTTTATGCAGTTGCGGCGCGCAAACCGTCGGCGTTCTGGCTGGCGTTTGCCTATAAGACGCTGGTGGACAGCGTGGCGGCATATGGACAGTTGACCGGGCTGGATACGCTGGGCAAAATCTGGGCGATTGAGGCGCTGGTGGCGGTGTGGGGCGTGCTGGGCTGGCTGGGGACGCGCTGGGTTGCGGCGCGCTTTCCGTCTGGTGCGGCAGAAACGCCGCCGGCGGTCGCTGCAGGGGAATAAGCGAAAACGCATGTTTCACGTGAAACATGCACGGCAAAAAGCCTGAGGCATTGTTTCACGTGAAACATAAAAAGATGGCGTCCTTTTCCCTTCCCCGCTATAATCAACCCATCTGCTGACTGAGGAAACTTCATGCCGCTTACTTTCCTGAACTGGCTGCTGGCGCTGACGCCGGTGGCGGTGGTGCTGCTGCTCATGCTGAGATTTCGCTGGGGCGGTGCAAGAGCCGGCGCGGCTGGCTGGTTTAGCGCGCTGATCCTTGCACGTCTTGCCTTTGGAGCGGGCTGGGAACTGCTGGCATATACGCAGGTCAAAGCTGTACTGCTCACGCTGGATGTGCTCTATATCATCTGGACGGCGCTGCTGCTGTACCATGTCGCCAACGAAGCCGGCGCAGTCGCAACCATCGGGCAGGCGCTGCCTTCGCTGACCGGCGACCGCACCCTGCAGGGGTTGCTGCTGGGCTGGGTGTTCGCTTCCTTTCTTCAGGGTATGGGCGGGTTTGGCGTGCCGGTGGCGGTGAGCGCGCCGCTGTTGGTTGGGCTGGGATATTCGCCGGTTCAGGCGGTGCTGATGGCTTGCATCGGGCACGGCTGGGCGGTGAACTTTGGCTCGATGGCGACCTCGTTTCAGACGCTGATGGCGGTGACCGGACTGCCCGGCGAAGTGCTGGCGCCGGACGCCGCCCTCCTGCTGGGCTTCAGCGCCTTGAGCTGTGGGGCGGTGGTGGCGTTCATCGGCGATGGCTGGGGCGGTTTGCGGCGCACGCTGCCGGCAATTCTCATCATCGGCTCGGTGATGGGAGGGGCGCAATACCTGCTGGTGACGCACGGCTTCTGGACGCTGGGGGCAACGCTGGCGGCGCTGGCAGGACTGGCGGCGGGGCTGGCGGTCTGCCGTTTGCCGCGTTATCGTCCGTCCGCGCCGGTCGCCTCTGCTGTCCCCCCGAAGGGGAGGATCGTGATGGCGCTTTCCGGTTATGCGGTGCTGGTGGCGCTGGCGTTTGCGTTCAACCTGATCCCCGCGCTCAACCGTCTGGTGGACAGTGTCCAGCTCGATTTGTACTTTCCCGAATTGACCACCGCGCTGGGGGTGCGCACGCCTGCCGGGACAGGGCGCAGCATCAACCTGTTTGGGCATCCGGGAGCGGTTTTGCTTTACGCTTCTGTGGCTGCCTTTCTGCTTTACCGCCGCGCCGGTTATTATCCATCCGCTGCCCTGCGGCGCATCCTTGACCGCACCGCGCACGGCGCGGTCGGCTCCAGTCTGGGCGTGGCGGCGATGGTTGGAATGGCAGTGATGATGTCGCACAGCGGAATGACCGGCTTGCTGGCGCAGGGGCTTAGCCGCGTCTTCAGCGGCAGTCTGTATCCGCTGGCGGCACCCTTTATCGGCGCGCTGGGAGCGTTCATCACCGGCAGCAACAACAACTCCAATGTCCTGTTCGCAGTGCTGCAGATGCGCACCGCAGAACTGTTGAGATTGTCCGTCCCGCTCATTCTCGGCGCGCAGACCGCCGGCGGGTCGCTGGGCAGCATCATGGCGCCCGCCAAGGTGATCGTCGGCTGCAGCACGGTGGGGCTGGGCGAGGATGAAAGTGCGGTGATGAAGCCGATTCTGGGTTATGGACTGCTGCCGGTTTTGCTTGTGGCACTGCTGGCGGTTCTCCTCGCCCGTTCGATGGGGGGCGCATGAAACCTTCCCCCGAATCCTTCAACGGCGGCGGCAGGCAAAACCGTTTTGTCCTGCAATGCTTTGCCCTGATCCTGATGCTGACCCTGCCCTTTGCGCTCTATGCCGCCCTGCAGGGCGGCAATATCTGGCTGGGGGTCTTGTTCTTCTCCCTGCTGATGGCAGCCATGGCGCTGACGCTGATCAGCGGCTGAGCAATTGAAAAGCCGGCGGCAGTTTTTATTGAACTGTATTCAATGAGGTTTGATTTCTTAAACTAAACATGCCATCCTGTCGACGACCTTTACACTGACCAGCCATATCGCCAGACGCATAGGGATCACGCCAGCCATCATGTGACGGAGAACACTGCGTACTTCGCCATGATATCCAAAGAACATCAAGGCTAGCGAGATAACGAACAACCAGATGAGCAAACCATTCCAGACAATTTCACTTGCTTTGGATGTGCGTGACCATAAAAGAGCAATGAGCATCAGGACATATATCAAAATAATGGAGGAGGAAGTAGAATGGAGCAGATTTCCATAAGGTATTGCCCAAGCAGGGCGCTCATGGGCGCGGGGCACAAAGTACGGCTGGAGATTCTCAGAAAAGCCGAATTGAATATGGTGAATAAAAGATTGAACCGCCCAGCGCGGATTGTCGAGCAAGAAATTTGAATAAGCTGACAGTCCGTTTTGTTTTACCCAATCCATAAAGGAGCCAAATTCGGTGATCTCGTTATATTCCATAGAGCCTCGAATGGCTATCAGATCAGGACTGACCGGCATCCCGCGCTTTTCAAAAAAGGCTACCCGTGTCGAATGCGGAAAGACATTCGTGACCATGTTATTAACAACGGGGACAAGCCATCGCTGGCTTAAGCGAAAAGTGTACTGTTGAAAAACAAAAAGCCCCAACAAAAACACTACACTAAACATCCCAATAACGGAACATATTTTGTAGTTCTTTTTCCAGAGGATACCGATCAGAATTCCAATTGCCAACAATGGCAATGAATAGGCATTGGTATCGCGGGTGAAGGTCCAAAAAAAGGTAACTACTGCCCAGCCGAAAAGCAGTAATAGATTGCCAACCGAGATGCTGAGCTGCCGGTGGGCGGCGCGCTGGGCGAGTTCAATGATTAGTGCCAACTCGGCTGCAAAAAGGGAAAAGGAAAGGGATTCAGACATCATGATCCGATCCCATTCAGCCATTTGAGGAGCAAAGGCAAAAGCCAGGGTCAGGAAAGCACCGATACAGCCGACAATGGGATTGTACATGCGGCGGTAGATCACAAAAGCCAGTAGATTCCAGCTCAAGAGGGAAACGATCCATTGAAAAACAGCCACTCGGTCGAAACCGGGTTGGAAAACTAAATGGTTTGGCGAGCCGGGTATGGCTGGTTCACTGATTGCAATGGTTTGATACCCTTGATCCCCTTGCAAAAGGCGATAGATAAAGGGCAGGGTAAAGCTGCGCTTAGCCGTAAACCAGCTCAAGCTAATGATCTGTGGTTGCCTGGAAACATGAATATAGGAACCAGTATCTAAAGCGTTAATGGAAAGCTTGGGAGAACCGTAGGTAAAAATTCGTAGCAAACTGAGACCAACAGCAATCGCAAGATAAAGGAGCAGACTCAGCTTTTTCATAAAATCGTTCGATTAAATGGAATCAGCAGCTTTGATGGGTCTGATTATATCAAAAGACTCTGTTTCGAAGAGCTCAAGAGCGGCAATCAAACAAAATCAGCAGTTACCCTGCATTGCAGAATGTATATGGACAACGCTTCTACACCAGCGAAGAACGCGGTGCTGCCGCCGCCCCCAAGAGGGCGGCGGTAATGTCCGCAGCTTCCTTACCAGACCTTGATGCCGAAAAAGGCGGTGATAAACTTTACCGCAACATAAAGGAAATACAGCCCAAAGATCAGCTTGAGTGTGGCGGGTCGGATGCGCTTGATGACCGCCGCACCGACTTGCGCGCCGATCACTGTTCCCGCCGCCAGCAGCAAGCCGGCTGCCAGGTCCACATATCCGCCTGCCAGCTTAATCCCGCCGCCTACCAGCGCCAGCGGGATCATGGTTGCCAGCGAGGTGCCCATGGTGATATACACCGGCGCGCCGAAAAGATAAATCAACCCCGGCACCAGCGCATACCCGCCGCCCAGTCCGGCGATGCCGGTCGCCAGCCCTACCAGCAAGCCAAAAATGCTCAAGCCGGCGGCTGAAGCCGAAATGGTATTGCCCTCCTTGTGCGGCAATCCAGCCTGGCGGACGCCTTCCCAGATCATGCGCAATGCGGGCCATAAGAACAACAAGCCGAGAATCAACCCCAGCAGGGCGGACTGATTGGAGAGCAGGGTGAACAGCCAGGAGCCGATCAGCACGCCGACAATCCCCGCTCCGCCCAGCCAGGCAACGGCGCGCTTATCCAGATTGCCCCGCACCAGATGCCCATAGCCGCCGGAAATAGCGGTAAAGATGACCGCGAAGAGGGTGGTGCCGACTGCGATCGCTGCCGGGTAACCCATCCAGAAATGCAGCACGGGCAGCATGACACTGCATCCCCCTGTCCCGATGATCCCGCCCAATACGCCCGCCAGAAAGCCCACCAATGCCAGGACAACGCCGCGCAGAGCGGTCAAAGCGGGCGTGCCGGCAGGGACGGCAGGGCGTCCCAAGCCAAAATCAATGACAGCCGCGGCGATAATCACCAGCAAAATAACCGCCGTCGGAATTTGCGTTTTTAACCAGCCTTTCATGAATGCCTCCTTCTAAAGCTCAAATAATCAGACTTTTCGTCTATTTGTCAGACAGCTTCAGAAAGGCGGCGATGCATCTCCGCAGTGGGGAAATCTGGATTTCTGTAAACACAGGCAGGTTCTATACAGATGACAAGCGCGCATGGTTTTTTTATCTTTGCGTCCTATTTGTCATGATATATTCAAGAATATGAATTTATTTAACCTTATAACTTTTCCGGCTGAATTTCAAGAGGACAAATGCCATGAAAATCTGATGACATCTATAAGTATTTTGTGTTTTTACTGCTTTTTTGTTACAAAATATTGGTATTTTGCGGTGGAGTGAAAAAGCGACACAGAAGATGATTGGGCAAGCTGGTTGTTTGCTCTGGTTCAGGTTGAATCGGTATCTTCCGAAGACGGGCGGCTTACTGATCAGAAAGGCGCGGTGCTGTTCGACGATAATGCCGTATCAAACTATACACACCGCCCGCTAGAATGACCACTCCCAGCAGCAGGCTGCCAAAGTCGCTGAGAAACTGGCTGATCAATTCCCATTGTGCGCCAAACAGGTATCCCAATCCACCATATAACACCAGCCAAAGCGCTTCGCCGCTGAGGTCAAAGAGCAAAAAGCGGCTGAAACGATATCCGCTTCCGCCCGCAATCAGGTTGATGGGCAGTGCCAGCGCAGTGAGCAGAAAGCGCGTCAGAAAGATTGCCAGCCCGCCGCGCTGCTCAAACAGCGTTCGGGCGCGCTGCCAACTGGCGGAAGCGCCCAGACGAGCTTCGACAGTGCGGCGGGCGAAACGACCGATGCCGAAGCTCAGACTGTCGCCCAGCACAGCCCCAGCCAGCCCCAGAACCAGTGCCGCAACTGCGTCCATCGCTCCCTGACGGGCGAAAGCGCCGGCGGCGATCAAGAGCAGGCTGGCGGGCAGAGGCACCCCTGCCGCGTCAATCGTCACCGCCAGTCCCAGTATTGGCGCCCCGTATGCCAGCATTGCGCTGAGGAAAAATTCGCTGACTGTCTCGCTCATGGTGCAGGACTGCTCGTCGGGTGTTGTGTCAGGTAGTTGTGAATGGCTGTCCGTGCCCGGTTGATCATTTCATATTGTTGCCCCGGCGCATATTGCCGGTTTAGCTGGCTCAGGCTTTTTTGCTCATTGCCCTGTGCCGGAACGCCCAGTCCTGCAAAGATTACCTCCTGCGGAACGCCATACATTTTGGAAAGGTATTCCACCGTCATCCAGCCGCGTATCAGCGTCACATCGGTTGCACCCGGCTGCAGACCAGCGTTATGAATGCGCAGATACGAGCGAAATGCCCGCAAGCCAAAGAAAACCACCAGCGCCAATCCAACAAGGATGGCTCCAACCGCCAGCCAGCGCCAGCGGTTGGAGCGTTCAGATGTTACGGTCATTCGCTGAAGCCTCCCCCTTTCAGCTCAGGCGGTTCGATTTCAGCCGCCGCCTCTTCCATCTTACGCCGCAGGCGCAGGAAGACCAGCGTCCAGGCTGTGCCGACATAAGCCTGCAGGATGCTGCCCAGCAGGATGGCAATCGGCAGATAGACGCACAGCAAAGCCGCCGAAACGGCGATCCCCCCGGTCAGCAGGTTCTGGTTATCGGCAACGATGCCGATAATCAGCGGGAGGAGAATCAGGATCGCCGGCAGGCTGATGATCAGGTTGAGGATTCCCGTACCGATGATCAAAATCAGCGCCATAACGGCAACCGAGCCGGGGTTACTGCGCACGATTTGCCAGCCGCGGCGGACGGCATCGCCCAGTTTGAGGTCTTCAAGCACAACGGCGATGATCACCTGTTCCAGCACCACCGAAGCCGCCCAGAGGACAAGCGCCAGAATACAGATCAACGGGATCAGGCAAAGGATTCCAATGCCCAAAGTCATCACCGCAATGAACGCTGCCGGCGCCGCAACCGCCAGAATGACGATAATCGCCGCCAGTGCGAAGAGAATCATCAGCAGTAAAACCCGCCAGAAGTAAGGTGCGCTCTCACGCCACAGCTCGCCGAAGCGCAGTTTCTCTGCACCCTCGTCGGCGCGCCAGGCGCCGCGGATCAGACCGATGCGTCCAAAGGTGGACAGCACCACCGAGATCGCCCAAGCCAGCAGAATAAAAACCACCAGTCCGGCGACGATGTACCAGATCGTGCCGTCCTGTGTCCAGCGCTCCATCGTGCGGATGAGTTCTTCCAGCCAGGGCGGAAGCTGACCCTCGAACGGCATCTTGCCCTGCTCAAAATTCATATTGCCGCCGCTTCCGCCGCCCCCGCCGCCGCCGCGTCCGCAGCCCGCCAGAAAACCAAACAACCAGAGAATCTTGTGTCTCCAGATGATTTTCCAGGATTTTGAAAGTATCTCGCCAAAGTCCATAGTGTCACTCCTTTTTTCTTCGAATATCTTTGTGTCCAATAAGGGGTGTTTCAGGCGCAAGAAACGCTGATGATCATGTAGCCACACCCAAGATCAATACCGGAATGTCAATATCGGCAACACCGCGCTGTTCCAAATCCCACACAAACTGTTCAAAATCAAAATAAGAAACGCCTGTTGACATTTCATCTGCAAAGCGTTTGACAGGAACAATTTCAATTCCCATGTCAATCACATCCAATTTGTGAAATATGGTCATTTTTACACAGACGTTATACACCATGAATGCGTACTTTCCAAACTGCAC
Source organism: Anaerolineaceae bacterium (assembly GCA_034434695.1). GTDB lineage: Bacteria > Chloroflexota > Anaerolineae > Anaerolineales > Anaerolineaceae > DYEC01. Next base: position 15,701 of record DAOTYY010000022.1, on the reverse strand, counting down.
TTCTACGCCAACGCGGTTCTTAACAAAGTCCATTTCCCGAAATGTCCCCTTTGCCGCAATGTTGTTTGCAGGCCCGTACACATAGTAATCCGGCGAATATTCGCACATTACTCTATGTTTGATCCAGCCGCGAGCCTCAAATTCTGCTCGAAAAGCCTTGTTCAAAGAGCGCGGGTTATAGAGCATCCTGCCGGGCATTGTCTTTTCGCGGCTGGTTTTTGTCTTATGCTGGACATGGTCAATGGCTGCAATCACCTGTTTGACTTCGTGCAACTCCGCTGAAGATTGAGCCTCAATGACTTCTTTGCCATAGTTGAAGGAATATATTCCAGCAATAATCATTCGTAATCGCTCCGTCCTTCAAAAAATTGCGCCTGTATCGTTTGCTTCCACTCTTCGGGAACTTGCGAAACTTTCTCTTTTCCGCTGGGTTGATAAACTGGCTTCCCAAGTGGACGGTAGGGTAGGGTTCCATATGAAATAAGCCAGCAGACGTTGACGGGTAATGTTAACGTAGTCGCTTTCCTTTTCACAGCCGAGAGCGCGCCGGTTGTGCATCACGGCAGCAATCAGCGCAGAACCTGCTCCCATGTAAGGATCAAAAACCCAATCGCCTTCATTTGTCAAAGCTAGCACACAGCGTTCGACTAGCTCAATCGGGAACTGGCACGGGTGGATCGTCTTCTCTGGATGATTGGATTTTACATTTGGAACATCCCAAATCAGTGTATCCCAATCTTGGAGAATGATCTCCCATACATCAGAGGGATTTTTCCCCAATGGGTTACCAGAAGGCTTACCCTTGTTTGGCCCCTTAAAATGACGTTTGCCGGGATATTTGGCTGGTACACGCACCGCATCCAGATTGAATATATAACGGTCTGTTTTCGTAAACCACAAGATGGTTTCGTAACGACCAGAAAACCGTCTAGAGGCATGCAATCCGTGCCCAAATTTCCATATGATTCGGTTACGCATTTTTAGCCCAAACCTTTTGAAAATTGGATAATAGAGAATATCCAGCGGATAAACCTCTCCGTTTTCTACAAAATTCCCTACCTGCCAGCACAGGCTTCCGTCTTCCTTCAATACCCGGCATAGTTGGGCAATGGTTTGTGTCTGTGTTTGTAAATACTGCTCAATCGAAACACGATTTTCATATTCCTTGCCCAGGTTATAAGGCGGCGAGGTAATGACAAGGCTGACCGAATGATCTGGGACTTGCTCAATCAGTTCGTTGACATCGCCGGAAAGCAGAACAATCTCCGCTTCAGGGTCAAAGCGGTTCTCAACAGGTTTGGCTGTGCGAAAAATTGGCAGCTCGTTCATAATAGGTCTTTTCAGTGAAAATATACCATTTTTATTTTTATCTACGTCATTCCCACTCAATGGTTGCAGGGGGTTTGGTGGTGATGTCATAGACCACCCGGTTGACGCCTTTGACCTCGTTGACGATGCGGCTGGCAACGCACCCCAGCAGGTCATGCGGCAGGCGTGCCCAATCAGCGGTCATAAAATCATCGCTGGTGACGGCGCGCAGTGCAACCGTTTCCTGATAGGTGCGCTGGTCGCCCATCACTCCCACCGAGCGCACCGGCAGCAGCACGGCAAACGCTTGGGCAATTTCACCCTTTTCCGGCGGATAGACCGCCGCCAGTTCCTCAGTAAAGATGGCATCCGCAGCGCGCAGGATGTCCAGCCGCCGGCGCGTCACTTCCCCCAGACAGCGCACCGCCAGCCCTGGACCGGGGAACGGCTGACGCCAGACCAGCGCTTTGGGCAGTCCAAGCGCCTCGCCGACGGCACGCACCTCATCTTTGAACAAATACCGCAGCGGCTCAACCAGTTCAAACGCCATTTCCTGCGGCAAACCGCCGACGTTGTGATGCGTCTTGATGCGCTCGGCTTTTTTGCGGTCTGGCGCTGAAGATTCGACCACGTCCGGGTAAATGGTGCCTTGCACCAGAAAGCGCGGCTTGCCCAGCTTTTGCGCCTGCGCTTCAAAGGTGCGGATAAAGGTCTCGCCGATGATGCGCCGTTTGGCTTCCGGTTCGGTGATGCCCGCCAGCGCCTGCAAGAACGTTTCGGAGGCATCCACCACGTGCAGGCTGGCTTTCAGGCTGCGGCGGAATGCCTGCTCGACCTGTTCACGCTCACCCAGCCGTAACAGACCGGTATCCACGAAGACGGCGCTCAACTGCCTGCCGATTGCCTGATGCACCAGCGCCGCCGCCACGCTGGAATCCACCCCGCCGGAGACTGCCGCCAGCACGCGCTCGCTGCCCACCTGCGCCCGCACCTTGCGCACCGCCTCTTGAATGATGGACTCTGGCGTCCACTGCGGGCGCGCCTGGCAGATTTCCACCACAAAGCGGCGCAGGATGTCCTTTCCGTTCGGCGTGTGGCGCACTTCGGGATGGAACTGCACGCCAAACAACCGCCGCCGGAGATCGCCCATTGCGGCGACCGGGCTGTTGGCGCTGCTCGCCAGCACCTCAAAGCCCGGCGGCAGCGTCTCAATGCGGTCCCCGTGCGACATCCAGACCGGAAAAGCGCCGGCAGGCAAAAGCGGATTTTCGCGCCGGGTTTGCACCTGCGCCAGGCCATACTCGCGCGCCCCGGCGGCGGCTACCTGCCCGCCCAGCGCATGAGTCAGCAGTTGCATCCCGTAGCAGATGCCCAGCACCGGCAGAGCGGATTCCAGCACGTAAGCCGGCAGGGTCGGCGCTTCAGGTTCATATACTGAATGCGGTCCGCCGGAGAGGATGAAGCCTTTGGGGGCGAGCGCCAGCACCCGCCCGGCTTCCACGTCCCAGGGGAAAAGTTCGCAGTAGACCTGCAATTCGCGCACGCGGCGGGCGATGAGCTGGCTGTATTGCGAACCGTAATCCAGAATAACAATCGTATCCAGCGCCATATCCGCCAGCCGTCAATCGGCAAAGACGATTTGCCCGTTGTCCATCGAGGTAATGCACACCAGCGACTCAATCGGCACACCCAGCGGCGCCAGCGCCGCCCTGCCGCCCTCGAAAATCTTCTCAATCAGCGTACCGATGCCGACCAGCGTCGCCCCCGCTGCCTGAGTCAGCCTTGCCAGCCCCAGAATGGTGGCGCCGCTGGCGAGAAAATCGTCAATGATCAGTACCCGCTCGCCGCGCCCCAGATACTCCGGCGAGATGATCAGCTCAACCGCGTGACCGCGCGTGTGCGATGGCGCCACGGTCAGGTAAACTGTATCCGGCATGGTGACGGGTTTGGATTTGCGCGCATAGACCACCGGCAGGTTGAGGTATTTGGCGGTCATCAGCGCCGGTGCAATGCCGGAAATCTCCGCCGTCAGCACGCGCGAAGCGCCCACGCCGGCAAAGCGGCGGGCCAGTTCCTGACCGCAGGCATCCATCAACAGCGGGTCCACCTGATGGTTGATAAATCCGTCCACCTTCAGGATACCGCCCCCCAGATTCCTGCCATCGCGCTCAATGCGCTCTTTCAAGACCTGCATTTGCATGGTTCCCTCCAAACAGTCAAAAAGTTATTCTGATTGTACACGAAAAATAAACTCTCTGTTTCCCTGTATAATTACCCCGCTGATGACATCTTTTCCTGAAGTGCGTGTGCTGTTGAGCATTGATTACGAATCCTGGCTGACGCTGACCAGTGAGAATGGGCGTTCCTCGCCGCAGCAGCGTCAGGAGCTGGATGACGGCTTCACCGGCGAAGCGGTTGACGGCATTCTTGAACTGCTGGGGAAAGCGCAGGCGAGCTTTTACATGGTTGGCGAAATTCTCGACTGGTATCCCGAAGTGGCGCAGAAAATCGCCGCCGCCGGTCACGAACTGGGCTTTCACTGCCATATCCACCGCCCGCTGAATGAGGTGAGCGAACTGGAGGGCGACCTGCGCCAATCGCAAAACTGGCTGAAGGCATATGGCGTGCGCGGCTACCGGGCGCCGCGGGTGCGCATTGCCGAACAGGCGTATCCCATCCTGAGACAATACGGTTTCTTGTACAGTTCTTCGCTTTACGCGCCGGCGGGTTCTCTGGCGCGCAAGAGCGGCGTTTGGGAGCTGCCGGTCAGCACGCTGCGCCTGCCGGGCGGCAAGCCGGAATTGACTGCCCCGCGCCATTTCTCGCTCCGCTTGCTTGCGCAGGGTGAAATTCCGTACGGCTCCAGTTTCATCATTGGACTGCTGGGCGATCTCGTCCTGCGCATTCTGGAAAAGGAATTGCGCGCCGGGCGCAGTCCGGTCATTTTCCTGCATCCCTACGAGCTGGTGCGCCCGCCGGATTGGCGAAGGCGCGCCCGCGGCGTGATTCTGAAAGACCCCCTGCAAACCCCGTTTTGTCTGGATAAGTCCGGCTTTCTGCGCCGGCTGCTGCGGGCGTTCCCGGTTTCGCCGCTGGGCGTTTGGCTGGGTGAGCTGCTGGCTTGGCGCGGTGAGGGAGAGGATGACTGATCTCACGGTTCATTATGTCACCTCAGAAGAAGCCGCCGGCTGGCTTGCATCGTTGACGGAGCAGGGCGGCTTTCCGGCGCTGGAGAGCTGGAACCGCTTTCTTCAACGCGTGTACCGCTTCCCGGTCTATCGGCTGGCGGTCGGCGGGGGGGAGGATATGCAGGGGCTGCTTTGCCTGATGCATATCCGCCATCCCGTGTTCGGCAATTACCTGACTACCGCGCCGTTTGCAAGCTGGGGCGGATTTGCGGCGGCGCAGCCGCAGGCAGCGAGGGTATTGCTGGAAGAAGCGCAGCGCTTGGCTGCTCGGCCGGGGGTGGAATATGTGCTGGTGCGCCACCTCAACGGCGGGGAAGCTCCTCCGCCGGGCTGGGTGCAGATGCCTCATTATGCCACTTACCGTGTGGACCTGCCCGCCGATCCGCAGGCGTTGATGAGCCGTTTCAGCTCTGACCACCGCAACCACATTCGCAAGTCGCTGCGCAAGGGCTTTACCGTTCGGTTTGGCAGGCTGGATTTGCTGGATGATTGCTACGCTGCGCTTGCACACAGTATGCACGAGCTGGGTTCGCCCTATCACAGCAAGAGCTACCTGCGGGCGATGCTGGAGACGCTGGGCGGACAGGTGGAGTGCGCTGTGTTATATGATGAACGCGGCGGTCTGGCGGGCGCAGGGGTGTTCATCCTGCAGGGCGATACCATGCACAACCTGCACGCCAATATCCTGCGCCGTTACCGTCCGTTGTATGCCGGTGAGTTTCTCTACTGGTCTGCCGTCCAGCGCGCCATTGAGAAGGGACTGCGCGTGTTTGATTTGGGGCGCAGTCTGATCGGCTCGGGCAACGAGACCTTCAAGCTGAAGTGGCAGCCGCGCAAACAGCCGCTGGCTTACTGGCACTGCCTGCGTCCGGGGGCGGCATTACCGGAGCTGAACCAGAAGAACCCGCGTTTCCGGCTGGCGATCTGGACGTGGAAGCGGCTGCCTTTCCCGCTGGTGCGTCTGATCGGTCCGTGGCTGATTCGGGGGCTGGCGTGACGGAAACTCCGCTGTTCGCCCTCTTTCCTCTGCAAACGATTGCGCCGCCCATGCTGGAGCGGCTTGCCCGTTTGCACCACGCTGTGCTGCCCACCCTGCTCAGCCAGCTTGGACTGCCCTTTGTGGAGCGGTATTATCGGGCGGCGGTCGCCGATCCGCGCGTGATCGGTTTTTACGCTGTTCATGAACAAAGCGGCGCGCCCTGCGGCTTTGCCGTCGGAACGCCCCGCCCGCAGGCGCTCAACTCGCAATTGCGCCAGCCGCCGGGCTGGTTTGCGGCGCAGATGGCGCGGCTGCTGTTTCAGCGCCCGAGCCTGCTCTGGCAGTTGCTGGCTTCGGCGCGCGCCGCTGCCGGGCAGATGGCGGATGAACCCGGCGCCGTTGAGCTGACCTATCTTGGCGTGGCAGAAGAATGGCGCGGGCATGGGCTGGGCAGTCAGCTCTTGCAGGCTTTTCTGGATGCCAGCCGCCGCGCCGGCTATCGCAATGTTGTCCTCAGCGTCGAAACGGACAACGCTGCCGCCATCCGCCTTTACCGGCGGACGGGGTTTATCATCCGCAAAACGTTTCGCGAAGGACGCTTTGAACGTCACAGGATGGAGATTGTGTTGTAGAATCTATGCACATGGACATTTCCCCTCCCCCCAGCGTGGATATCGTTGTGCCGGTGTACAACGAGGAAGAAATGCTGCCCGTCTTTCACCGGATGCTGCGGCAGGCGGTTGATGGACTGCCTTACGCTTTTACCATTCTCTACATCAACGATGGTTCAACCGACGGTACACAGCAGGCGCTGGAGCGGCTGGCGGCGGAAGATGAGCGCGTGGCGCTGGTCGAACTCAGCCGCAACTTCGGTCATCAGGCGGCGCTCACCGCCGGTCTGGACCGCGCTGAGGCGGACTGGGTGATTACCATGGATTGCGACGGTCAGCACCCGCCGCATTTGATCCCCGAAATGCTCCATCTGGCAAAGCTGGGCTATGACATCGTCATCACCCAGCGCCAGGAAAGCGAATCGCTGGGCGCGCTCAAACGTTTCACCTCTGACCTGTTTTATCGTCTGATTAACCGGCTGGGCGATACGCACATCCTGCCCGGAGCGGCGGATTTCCGCCTGATGAGCCGCACGGCGGTGCTGGGATTGCGTTCGATGCGCGAGTATCACCGCTTCCTGCGCGGCATGGTCGCCTGGATGGGGTTTCGCACGGTCATTCTGCCCTACCAGCAGCCGCCGCGTCTGGCGGGCAAATCCAAGTATTCGGCGCGCAAGATGCTCCATCTGGCGGCAAACGCCATTTTCTCTTTCTCGCTCGTCCCGCTTTATTTCAGTCTCTCGCTGGGCGGGATTTTCCTCTTGCTGGCAGCGGCGCAGGCGCTCTGGGTGCTCAGCCTGTGGCTGCGCGGGGCTTATGACCAGCTTGTGCCGGGCTGGAGTTCGCTGATGTTTGTCCTGCTCATTATTGGCGGTACTCTGATGATTGCTATCGGTTTTATCGGAATTTATGTCGGCTACATCTTCCAGGAAATCAAGCGCCGCCCGGTGTATCTGGTGCGCAGTGAACTGCGCAAACGCCGCTCCCTTGAAGAGTATGTTTCTGGCCCGCATGACTGAACTGAAAAGACGCCTTTCGCTTTCCGCCCTTTCCCGTATCCCTGTCCCGCTGGCGCTGCTGGGGCTGACTTTGCTCAGCTATGGGGCGCTGCTGCCCTGGCTGGGGGTCTATTGGGACGATCTGGCGTTCCTGTGGATTGCCGAAAAGCTGGGCAGTGCCGGGCTGGAGCGGTACTTCGCTTCTGCCCGTCCCATCTGGGGAGCGTTCATCCGCGCTGACCTGTTCCTGCTGGGCAGCACGCCGTGGCTGTGGCAGCTTTTTGCCATCTTCTGGCGCTGGGTGTGCGCGCTGGCGCTGTGGGGTTTCCTGCGCCTGTTCCAGCCCAAGTCGCCGCGTCTGGCGCTTTGGGCGGCGCTGCTGTTCGTGGTCTATCCCGGCTTTGACCAGCAGTTTATCCCGGTCAATTTCTCTCACTTTTTCCTTGTTTATGCTGCCCTGCTCTTTTCGTTTGCCGCCATGCTGGCGGCGGTGCGGGGGCGGGTTGACTTCCGCCGCTGGCTCTGGCTGGGGCTGGTCTTTTCGGCGGTCAATCTGCTGTGCATGGAATACTTTTACCTGCTGGAGCTGCTACGCCCGCTGTTGTTGTGGTTTGCGCTGGAGGAGGATTTCCCCCGCTGGCAGGAGCGCCTGCGCCGCACGCTTCGCATCTGGTCACCGTATCTGACGCTTTTTCTGGGCGTGAGCATCTGGCGGGCGTTCTTTTTCCAGAACCAGACGCTGGCGCACCAGCCTTTGCTGCTGGAGAAATTGCGCGCCGACCCGCTCCCTGCGCTTGGCGGACTGGCTACGACGATGCTGTATGATTGGCGGCTGACCGTTCTTTCTGCCTGGGGCAAGGCGTTTCAGTTGGCGGACTTCGCTGTGCTGGGACGCCTTTCCACGCTGCTGTATCTTGCCCTGACGCTCTCCATCACCGCCGCGGCGGGGGTGTATCTCTGGCAGGCGGAAAGAGAGGGAGCTGAGCCGCCTGCGCCCAGGCGGCATCTGTGGCAGGCGGCGCTGGGCGGGCTGGCTTTGCTGCTGGCTGGCTGGCCGATGTGGCTGACGCAGTTGGGTGTCAGTCTGGAGCATCCCGCCAGCCGTTTCACCCTGCCTTTCACGCTGGGGGCGGTGTTGCTGCTGGCGGCGGCGTTTGCCGCTTTGCCCGAACGCCTGCGCCCGGCGCGGGCGGTGCTGCTGGCGGTGCTTATCGGCGCTTCGGCAGGTTATCAGTTTCTGACGGCGACGCAATACCGCCGCGCTTTCGATATGCAGAAACAATTTTTCTGGCAGATGGTCTGGCGGGCGCCGGCGCTGAAGGAGGGCACGGCGCTGCTGGTCAACGACCTGCCCATGCCCTATGTCACCGATAACTCGCTTTCGGCGATGCTGAACTGGGTGTACGCGCCGGAAAACCACAGCCAGCGCATGTCGTATATGCTGTATTTTCCTTCCTTGCGCCTGCACACCGTTCTGAAGGATTTACAGCCCGGGCGCTCCATTGAACACAATTACTGGGCGGCGGTGTTCTATGGGAGTACCTCGCAGGTGCTGGCGGTCCATTTCCAGCCGCCGGGCTGTCTGCGTGTGCTTGACCCAGAGATAGACCCCGAAAACCCGACTATTTCGATTCTGATGCGCCAGTCGGCGCGGCTGGCGGACTGGCAGTGGATTGCGCCGCAAGCCGGCGAGCCTGCGCCCCGTCCGCCGCAGCAAATTTACGGGGATGAGCCGCCGCACGGCTGGTGTTATTATTATCAGCGGGCGGAGCTTGCCCGCCAGCAGGGCGATTGGCAGGGCGCGGCGGCGCTCGGCGAACAGGCGTTTGCGCTGAACGATTATCCCAATGACCCCGCCGAGCGTTTCCCTTTCATCGAAGCCTATGCCCATTTGGGCGATTGGCAGCGGGCACTGGAGCTTTCGCGGGTTTCGGCGCAGGTCACCCCGTTGATTCATCCCGCTATGTGCCGGCTGTGGCAGCGCATTGAAGCCGATACTCCTGCCTCAGCCGAGAAAGAGAACGCCCTGGCGCAGGCATTTCAGGAGCTGGAATGCGTTCAAATGCCATGATCTCAACCTTACCGAAAAGAGGAGGGTCTCAAGCTCATGAAATATCTCATTACCGGCGGCGCGGGCTATATCGGCAGCACGATTTGCTCGGCGCTGGAAGACGCCGGTCACACACCGGTTGTCCTTGATTCGCTCGTCACCGGGCGGCGGGAATTCACCCGCGGGCGCATCTTTTACCAGGCGGATATTGCCGACGCCGATGCCCTGCGCGCCATCTTCCGCGACCACGCGGATATTCAGGCAGTGGTGCATTGCGCTGCGCTCATCGTCGTCCCGGAATCCACCAGCGACCCCTATCCGTATTATCAGGATAACGTCGCCAAGTCCATTGAAATGTTCCACATTCTGGATACGCTGGGCTGTAAGCGGATTGTCTTCAGCTCTTCGGCGGCGATGTATGACGTGGTGCCGGGTTTTATGGTCACGGAGGACTCGCCGCTCAAACCGAACAGTCCCTACGCCCGCACCAAGTACATGATGGAGATGATTCTCAAGGACTTCTGTGCCGCCTACGGCATGTACGGCATCGCGCTGCGCTATTTTAATCCCATCGGCGCCGACCCAAAGATGCGTTCCGGCATTCACGTCAAAGAACCCACCCATGTCGTTGGCAAGCTGGTAGAGACGGCGCTGGGCAAACAGGAAGTGTTTGAGATAACCGGCACCGACTGGCCCACCCGCGATGGCTCCGGGATTCGCGATTACATCCATGTCTGGGATCTGGCGCGCGCCCATGTCAACGCCGTGGTGGATTTCGACCAAGTTTTTCAGCGCGCCGGCAACCCGCCCGACCGCTATCTGGTCATCAACCTGGGCACCGGGCGCGGGGTGACGGTGTTTGAAATTGTTGCCGCGTTTGAAAAGGTGTATGGCCAGACGCTCAACAAGCGTCTGGCGCCGCCGCGGCCGGGCGATGTGGCTGGCTCGTATGCCAACGCCGACCGCGCCAAAGCCCTGCTCAACTGGCAGGCGGAGCTTTCCATCGAGCAGGGCATTGCCGATGCGCTCAAATGGGGCGAAATTCGCCATAAAATCCTTGACTTTTCCTGATGGGGCTGGCAGTTATGAAACCTTCGGCGATTTATTATTTTCCCAGAGGCTTTCTTTGGGGGACGGCGACTTCCTCGCATCAGGTGGAAGGCAGCAACGTTAACAACAACTGGGCGGCTTGGGAGAACCAGCCCGGACGCATCCTTGATAACAGCCGCGCCGGGCTGGCTTGCAACTGGTGGGGCGGCAAATGGCGCGAAGATTTTGACCGCGCCGCCGATGCCGGGCAGAATGCCCACCGTTTGTCTATCGAGTGGAGCCGCGTTCAGCCCACGCCCGATCACTGGGACGAGGACGCGCTGGAGTTTTACCGCCGTGTCGTGCGCGGGCTGGTCGAACGCAAGATGACCCCGCTGGTCACCCTGCATCATTTCACCGACCCGCTCTGGCTGGTGGAGCAGGGCGGCTGGGAGAACGAGGAGACGCCGCAGCGTTTTGCGCGCTATGTGCGCAAGGTGGTTGAGGCGTTGAAGGAATACGTCACCTTGTGGGTGACCATCAACGAGCCGAACGTGTACATCTGGGGCGGCTGGCTGGGCGGCGGCTTCCCGCCGGGCAAGAACGATCTCAAGCTGGCGTTTAGAGTGGCGGGCAATTTGCTGCGCGCCCATGCGCTGGCGTATCAGGCGATCCATGCCGTTCAGCCGCAGGCGCGCGTCGGGCTGGCGCATCACTGGCGCGGCTTTGATCCGGCGCGGCGCTGGTTCCCGCCGGATCACTGGACGGCGCGGCTGTTGTTTGAGAGTTTTTCGGCTGCGTTCCCGCGTGCCGTCACCGATGGAAAACTGCGCTTTGCCCTGCGCACGCTGCGCGTTCCTGAAGCCGCCGGAACGCAGGATTTCTTCGGGTTGAATTACTATGCCAGCGATCTGGTTGCCTTCACCCCCTTTGCCAAACTGTTTCATCGTCGTTTCTACCCGCCGGATGTGGAAGTCAGCCCGAGCGGGATGTTTGCCAACATGCCGCAGGGGATGTTTGCGGCGCTGAAGTGGGCAAAGAGCTTTCGCCTGCCCATTCTGATCACCGAAAACGGCATTGAAGATGCCGAAGATGCCCTGCGCCCGCGCTTTTTGCTGCAAAATCTGCATGCTGTCTGGCGGGCAATCACCTTCAGCTTTCCGGTCAAGGGTTATTTTCACTGGACGCTGGTGGATAACTTTGAATGGGAACGCGGCTGGACACAGCGCTTCGGCTTATGGGGGCTGGACCTTCAAACGCAGGCGCGCATCCCCCGCCTCAGCGCCCGCCTGTATGCCGCCATCTGCAAAGAAAACGGCATCCGCGCCGAGACGGTCGAACAGTTTGCCCCGGAGGTGTATGAGAAGCTGTATCCGGGATAGCGGGGATGTTCTTCTGGTATAATCGTAGGAAAACAAAAGTTTGTTCAGCCCGTTTTAAGTTCCGTCTGCTGGAGCAATAACGTATGCCCACCCGCCACCGATTGATTTTTGGTAACGCAATGCGTATGGAGGAGATTGAAAGTGAGAGCGTTCACCTGATGGTGACCTCTCCGCCATACTTCAACGCCCCGTTTGACTATAAAAATCTGTTCAATACCTACGCAGATTACCTTGACGTGTTGTGCGCGGTGGCAAAGGAGGTTTACCGCGTCCTTCAGGATGGCAGGGTGGCGGTGTTAAACATTGATGATATGCTGGTGGATGGAGAAAAGTTCCCCATCGCTGCTGATGCCACGCGCATCTTTCTGGATGCCGGTTTCCGCTACCGCGACCGCATTATCTGGAAAAAACCGGAAGGATATTTGAGAATTTCCAGACGCAGCGGCGTCATTCTCCAAAACCCGTATCCCATGTACTATTACCCTGACAATCTTCTGGAAAGTATCCTGATTTTTCAAAAGGGACGGTTTGAATACAAAAAAGTGCCGCCTGAGACCAGAGAACAATCCCGAATTGACATTGAGGAATTTCAGAAAAACAAATGGTACATGACCTTGTGGGAGATGACCAATGTGCTGCCGCTGCCGGGCAACACGCTGACAAAGGACATTGCCGCGTTTCCGGAGGAACTGCCCTATCGCATCATTAAGCTGTTTTCTTACAAAGGTGAAACGGTTCTCGATCCTTTTCTGGGAAGCGGCACCACGATGAAAGTTGCTCGTGAGCTGGGGCGCAACAGTATTGGCATTGAAATTTTGCGCGAGCTGGAAGCGATTATTCTGGAAAAAACCGGTTTTGGACAGTCCCACTCTTTGCTCCATTCAGAGGATGAACTGGAAATCGTCTATCGGGAACAGCGGTGAGCGCGGCTATGAATATTCAGGCAACCATCAAAAAAATAACCTATCGTCCGTTCTTGTGCGCCCGGCTTCCCCAGATTGCCATTGCAGACTTTGCTTCTGCTTTTCAAGAACATGCCAGTTTCATTCTCGAATTTGGCGATCAGAACAGGCTAGCGGTGAGCCGCTGGGTTTCCGCAAAGAGAACCCGCTCCTACCCGTATGCCAGGGTTTATGATACCCTGTCTTTTACGGGCAAAAAAGTAACCGTTATCCCGGTCTATAAAGAGATGAGGGCTTCGACGGTGACCGCGATTATCTTCAATGGGACACCATTTCATTGATGAGTCTGTTGGGTGTGTATGTCATCATTGGTTACTATTCACAAGCGGTGAAAAATCCAAGATTCGTGCATAAAATTACCAGCCAGAGGTTTGAACTGGACTACATTCGTAGCAAATTAGAAGAACTGCGCCATTTTCAATCGGATGCTCTGCACTGGAATCTGGCGCAGTGCGAAAATATTCAGGAGGTTGCTTTCAAGGCGCTCAATGCGTATCGCCGAATTTCCCAGCAGACTGGCGTCAAGATGCATTCGGAGCAGTCAGCTCTTGAAAGGATTTTTGAACTTTCTCAGGGCGCTGAATATTTCAAGTTCAGTTCGCGCATTAACGCTCAGGCGGCTCAGGAACGAGAATCGGTTACCAGACAGCCCAAGGAATTCGTCAACTCGGACAGGAAAGCAACGATCACAATGACCAATTATCTCGGCGGCGAATATCATCTCACCGCAGATGAAGCCTGGATAGAGGGTGACTGTATATTTCTAGCCGAATGCAAGCATTCCCGCACTTCAGCTTTGCCATCGCTGGGGGATATTAAGGACGGCTTACTCAAGATGGTGCTCTTCTGTAATATTGAAGATGTGAGCGTTAACCAAGCGGTATTGAAACCCCGCCCTGTGCTTCGTCTAACCTCTTCTTTCAGGAAAGACGATTCTTTTCTGCACAAGGTGAGCATTCAGTTGTTACTGCAGGAAGCAGAGGCGAATGGGTTTTCAGTTTGGTTTCAATAGGACAAAAATTACGCTCTGCCCCATTCGTTTGTTGGTTTTCACCCATACAGCGGCAGGCGGCTGCCGTTCAGGCGTCCGCCGGCTTCCGAGCAGAGGTAGAGAATGGCGGCGGCGATTTCCTCCGGCGTGGTCCAGCCGGCGCAGGCGGGGTCTTGAGCTTCGCGGCGGTGTTCGGTGTCAATGGCGCGCACCTGAATAATATTGGCAGTGACGCCGCTGTTCTTCAGGTCTTCTGCCAGCGAAAGGGTCATCGCTTCCAGCGCGGCTTTGCCCACCGCATACGGGGCACTGCGGGCGGGCGGGTGCGTGGCAGCAGGGGATGAGATCACCACGAAGCGCCCCCAGCCGCCGGCAAGCAGATGCGGGATGAACGCCTGCGCAGTGTGAAACGCGCTCCACAAATGCTGTTCCAGCATGTCGTTCAATTCGCTTTCCGCCACATCCACCAGCGCCTTGCCGCCAACCCAGCCGCCGACGGTGTGAATGACGATATGCACCTTGCCAAAATGATCTTGGATAGCTTGCGCCGCTTCCTTTGCCGCCTGAGCGCTGCGCAGATCATACGTCCCAAGCCACAGACGTTCAGCAGGGAGCGGCAGGGTTTGCGCCAGCGCCTCCAGCCGTGCCCGCTCTCTGCCGATCAACGCCAGCATGGCGCCCTCCTGGGCAAAGGCGCGCGTCACCACGCTGCCCAGCCCGCCAGCCGCACCGGTGATCACTGCAACCCGATTGTCCAGAGCCATACGATCCTCCTTTTTCCCGCAGTGTATCACAACCCTGCGCTGCGGGGAGGAAAATGTATAGGATTGTGTTGGGTGGGCTACTGGTCGCGTTCCTGAATAGCGGAATACGACATGCGTCCGTCACGGGGCTGTTCGATCCTGCGCTGCGGCGAGAAGGGGCGGATGTCTATCTTCTCACAATGCCCATGCAAAACCAGATCGCGGACAATCTCCCCGGCGATGGGCGCATTCACCAGCGCCGAGCGGAAAGCCGTCGCCAGAATCAACCCTTCCACATGTTCCACCCTGCCCAGAAAAGGACAGCCGTCGGCGACGAAAGTGGTCGGCGCAGTCCAGGCGCGGCGGACGTGCACCGGACGCAGGGCGGGAAAATGCTGCTGAGCGAGCCGCGCAATCGCTTTCGGCGCTACATGGCTGACCTCGCTGCTCAGCGATTCTCCGTTGCGGTCTGCCTGGGCGATGAGCAGATGCCCTTCGGGGGTCTGGCGGAGGGCGAGGGTGGTCAGCTCGCTGTCCTCGCTGCCAGCGATCGGCAGTTCGATCACATCGGCGGCGGTGAGGATCGTGCGCAAATGCAGATGGTTTGCCGCTTCGGTAATCATTGCCGAAGCGCGGAAGGTGTGAATCGCCCAATCGCGTCCCAGCAGTCCGCCCAGCCGGCGCGTTCAGGCGGCGGTTGCCAGCACCACCTGACCGGCGCTGAAACTGCCCCGGCTGGTTTGCACGCCGCGCAAACGCCCGCCGGCAACCTCGAACCCGCTGACCTCGCAAAAGGTATGCAGGGCAAGCCCCTGCGCCAGCGCCCGCCGAAGATAGCCCCACATCAGCAGAAACGGGTTGATCTGCCCCTGTCTGGACGAATACAGCGCGCCGAACAAGCGCCCCGCAGGGACGAACGGCTCGATTTCCTGCACCCGTTCGGCGGGGACAAACTCATACGGGATGCCGGCGGCAGGCAGAACGCGCAGGCGTTCCTGTGCTTCCCGCAGTTGCGCCTCGCTGGTCAGCAGACGCAAGGCGCCGATATGCCGAAACTCCAGCGGCATCCCCAGCTCTTCTTCCAGCGTCTCAAAACGGGCAAAGCTGGCGGTCACCAGCGGAATGCTGTGCTTCAGTTCAACGTCGTTGGTCTGCACCATGCCAAAGTTGGCGCCCGAAGCCCCCGCGCCGACATGGCGCTGTTCCAGCAGAGCGGTTTTCAACCCGGCAGCGGTCAGATGGTAAGCGATCGAACAGCCCACTACCCCCGCCCCGACCACAATCACATCATACGTATTTTCAGCGTTCATCAGGTTTACTCTATAACGTGAATTCGGGTTAGGCGGGCAAGGGCAGGTACTCGTCCAAGCCCGAAGACGGTTTTGATGGACGGCGGCAGTAAGCAATCAAGCCGCACAGCACATTTACAAAGAAGTTGATGATACTGCGATGGCGAGAGT
>DAOTYY010000021.1:0-42438 GCA_034434695.1 Anaerolineaceae bacterium | reverse complement strand
CTTTGCAAAAATCATCGACATCACAGAATAAAACGAGTAAACTGTCCATTGAGGGTCTCCTGGGGTTTCAACTGTTGTTGTGGTAACAAAAGTTTACTCCCTTTTGGAGATCCTCTCCTTATCCCGAACTCACGTCTATAAGGATTTGACAGGATGATCGTATTATAGCAAAAACAGAATTGACGTTATAATCATTTCAGGAGGATGGGCGGCGTGAAAAACAGCGTCTTACAAAAACTGATTGGGATCATGGAGAAGGCGCTTACCGAAATGGAGGCAGTCATCTCTCCTGATGCGCTGGAGGCGCTGGCAGTCACTATCCATAAATCCATGACCTATCAGGCGCGCCGCTTTCACAACTTGGACCACGTTCTGGCTTTTTACGACCCTGCTAACCCTATTCAGTCGCTGGCGGCGCTTTATCACGATATTGTCTATTATCAGGTGGACCGCGGCATTCATCCCGACATCTATCGGGTGCTGGCGCCTTACATTGAAGAGCGGGATGGGGAAATCCGCCTGAAGGAGAACATTCCCCAAAGCGACCGGCTTTATCACCTGGTGCTGGAGATTTTCGGCTGTCAGCCCGGTCAGCGGTGCACGCAGACGGATGGGGTGAATGAACTGCTCAGCGCGCTCTTTATGGCGAAAACGCTGCAAGGGATTGTGCCGGAAACGCCTCTGCTGAAGATGGTGATATGCGTTGAAGCGACCATTCCCTTTCGCGGCGTAGAAGCGGACGGCAAAAGCCACTTTGAGCGGCTGGAAGAGCGGCTGATGGACATCAGCCGCAGGTACGAATTGGGCTGGGAAGCGCAAGACATCATCGCCGCGCTGCATCTGGCGGTGGCTTTTGCCAATCGGGACGTGGATAACTTTGCCGCCCGCGATGCAGGTACATTTCTGAGCAACACCTGGAAACTACTGCCGGAAACCAACATGCCCTTGCGCTCGCGCGATATTTACACCATTCGCGAATACCGTCAGGCGCTGCAAAAGATGGAAGCCTTCATGGGATGGCTCAAGCCGGAAAATGTGTTTCACCAGTATCGCGGCGTGCCGCCGCGGCGAAAACTTGCCCGTCTGATCCGGCGCACAACGGAAAACCTGAACACGGCGCGCGCCTATCTGCAAATCAAGTTGTTAACGGTGGGCATTCTGGAGGCACTGGCTGAAGTCACCGGCGGAGATGCGCCGCTCTCGCTGTTTATGGGGGATGTGGTCAGCGGGTCCTCGCGCCGTCTGGAAGATTATTTACCCGCCGAAGTGAACCCCGACTATGCCGAGCGCAACTCTGCGCTGTACCGCTTGCTGGATCACCGCGAGAATGAACTCTCCGATTTTGACACAGAGCGTTCGCCGCTTTCACTGTTTCTTTACCGCAGTGTTTCCCCCGAACAGCTCAGCCGCTATTGGCAGGCGGCGCAGGAGATGTTCAACGGCGACCTGACCGCCGAAGCGTTCCTCAAACAACTTGATCCACAGATACTTTCCATCGTTGCCCGCGCTGCCGCCGAGATGGTGAGCACACGACGCAAGCAGTTGCTGCATTATGCAACCAAACCCCGCGAGAATATAACCACCGGACAAGTGTAAGTTTTTGCCCCGCCTTTTCCATAATCCAAAAATCAGTCAGCGTTTGCGCTTGAGAGAAGGTCTCACCTTCACGGCTTCACTGCCCGCGTGGCGATAAAAGTGGGTAAAAATTCGCGCAGTGGGCTATCATCTTCGTCATCATAATCCTCGTAGAAACCGGTCAGGATAAACCCAACGGCAAGCTGTCCACCAATCTGATCCTCGAGGGTATGCCCAAACTCAAAGGGCATGCCCTCCTCCCGATAGCGACGCCGTTCGTCTTCGCTCAACTGCTCCGGATCGGCATAGGGCAGGCGATATTTGACCTGCAGGACGCCGCTTTTTTCCCAGAGCGCATAGTCGAAAAGATAAACCACCGGGTTGGTGATACCCGAAACCATGATCCCCCCATGCCGCAACACCCGAAACGCCTCACGCCAAACCGGGCGAACATCCGGCACAAAGATATTCGAGACCGGATGAACAATATAATCAAAACTCTGGTCAGCGAACATGGACAGGTCTGCCATATCCCCCTCAACGGTAGCGAGGATCAAACTCTCGCGTTCCGCCACCAGACGATCCTGAGCGAGCTGTTTGGGAGAGTTATCCAAAACCGTGACCTGAGCACCGGCAGCAGCCAGAATCGGCGCCTGCTGACCACCCCCCGAAGCCAGGCAAAGCACCCGCTTTCCGGGTAAATCGGGCAACCATTCATGCGGCACCGGTCGGGTCGGCGTCAGGACAATTCGCCACTCGCCCCGTCGTGCCGCGGAAATTTCTTCCGGGCTGGCGGGAATCGTCCAGCGGTTACCTTTTTCGACTTGTTTGTCCCACGCAAAACGATTGTGCTGACGAATGTTCATGATATTCTCTTTAGAGCCGCCTTTCATCTTCTCAGATCATCTCTCAGGGTGTCAAAACTCTCCTGCCAACCGCCAGATCCGAACAGTGCCATCTCCGGCGCCAACAGCCAGCAACCGACCGTCCGATGAAACATCCACATCGCCTATATTCGGGGCGCTTCCAATCACTCTTAGAAAGCCGCCATCTGAAGCCCGAAGAAGAACCAGAGTGTCACCAGAGGTTGCAACCAAAGTCTCCCCATCCGGCAAAAAACTGAAGAAGCTAAGCCCTGTGTTTGGGTCAGGGCGAGCAAGTGTGCTCAGCAACGTCCCATCAGAAACTCGCCAAAGGAACAAATCGAACCAATCGGACGTGACCAGTGTGCTCCCATCCGGCGAGAAAGCCGCGTCACTCAGCCGCGATTGATGTGCCAACGTGTGCAGGAGAGAGCCATCGGAAACCCGCCACAGCCGCACGGTTTCATCCTGCGAACCGGATGCCAGCATCTGCCCGTCGCGGGAAAAAGCCAGTTTCTCAACCCAATCTGAATGATCCTGCAGTGTGTGTAAGAGTGTGCCGTCCGCGAGACGCCACAAACGCACCGTTCCATCTTCCGTACCTGAAGCCAGCAGTTCGCCATCTGGAGAAAAAGCCAGGGCAAACACAGTAGATGGATGTTTCCACTGTGCCAGAAGGGAGCCATCCGAAACATTCCACAAACGCACATGATAATCCCATGAACCCGTTGCCAGAATTTTTCCATCAGGAGAAAAAGCCACACTTGCCGCTCCCATGTCATGACCTGGAAATGTATTCAGCAGTGTACCATCCGAAGCTTGCCACAGATAGACATTTTTGTCTTGTTGTGCGCCTGAAGCAAGAAATCGCCCATCGGGAGAAAACGCCACACTCCTCACTGCGTCCGTATGTTTCCGAAGGATGAGTGTGGTATCCTGCGGTTCAATACGACAAATGGCACGAAGCCAGTCCTCAAGTTGAACGTACTGAACCCTTGCACCGGTTCTCCGCCCCTTAGAGGATGATTGAGGAGAGGCACTATACAATTGATTCGGAAAAAATGGTTCGCCTCCACGGAGGATACCATTGCACCGCTCGTTTCCATTGTGCGCCTCGACCACTTTGACTTGCAGGTCAACACGATACCCCTCTACCAGCAAAGGACTTCCCCCCTCCTTAGGGCGGTACCATGCGGTCGCAACAAAAACCTCCTGCTCGTCAAGCAGTACAACAAGCTCGGTTTGATTCACCGATGAGGGCAACCAGTCAGTTGGAAGATATCTGTTCCACTCGTGTCCCTCGCCCGTGATATCCAGAATCACCAGACGGTGCAGCCCGGGATTATCAGGATCATACACAGCCGCTTCAGAAACACCCTGTCCCAAAGATACAGAACTCATCATCTTAAGAATACCGGGGAGGGCAGGAGTCGGTGTGAAAGCAGGCGTGGGTGTTCCAATTGGCGTCGGAGTTCTGGTGGTGGTTGATGTTCTTAGAGGCGTTAACGTGAATGTCGGCGTTGGCGAGGAAATCATATCTGAAAAAGGACTGCAACCTGCCAGCAAAAGGAACAACGAGAGAAACATCCACAAACCTGCACGGAACACTTTCTTCCACATCATCCTGTCCTCCTCCCACGACTCTCACAAAAAATATTGGGTTGCAATAGAAGGGAAAAATGGGTAAACGTTTCGCGGTGAGCGGAAAGCACGGCACAATTCTCCTGCGAAAAGCCCGGTGTATTCTTTTTGTGAACCAGACTTTCTGGCGCGCACATATGAGTAAACACCATGGTAATAAAATACCATTGATGAGAGTTTATTGCAATGCAATTTTTTGTGACGTTTGGTTTCAAAAAGAAGAGCTTATCTCATCAGCGCAATCTTGCAAAATCTTCACCTTCGCGCCGCGCGCTCGGCTGCCAGCACATCCAGCCAAACTTCCTCAAGACTGCGGAAGTTCATTCCCAGTTCGCGCTCCGCTTTGGCAGCCGTGAATTGCCAGTTTCCAAACGCCGTCAGCGCAAATTCGCGGCTGAACACCAGCGGCAGCCCGAACAGCCGCTCAATCGGTTCGGCAATCCGGTTGAAAGGCATTGCCATCCATTTGGGCATATACAACAGGGTGGTTTTGAAGCCGCCGGGGGTCTGTTTCCACAAGTCAAATTCGTCTTTGTGCCGCATATTTCCGTTACTGAGAATATACGTTTCACCGATGCGTCCGCGCTCCACGCAGCGCACGATTCCCTCTGCCGTGTCCTCCACGTGCACACTGGCGATGCGCCCGTCTCTGGCAAAGAGAACCGGCGGCAGGAAACCCCTGACATACATGCGCACCAGAGAGCCGGAGCTGGAAGGATCGCCGGGACCAATCACGCGCGCCGGGCAGACAATCACGATCGGCGCGCCAGCTTCCTGAAGCTGCCGCACGCAGGCATGGGCTTCGGTCTTGGTCTGTTCATAGGCGCTCTTTGGCGGCGCGCTGCGCTGGAAGCTCTCGTCGGCAATCCTGTCGCCGGTATCGCCGAAAATCAGCGCAGTTGAAGTATAGACCATTTTGGGAATACCCAGCTCAAGCGCCAGCTCCAGTGTGTTGATCGTGCCTTGCACGTTGATCAGGCGCATCCTCTCCAATGCGGCTTTGGAAACGCCAAACTCATACCAGGCGGCGTTATGGATGACGGCATCCGCCCCCTGCATGGCGTCTTGCATGGACTCACGGCTGGTCACGTCCCCCTGAGCCAGTTTTGCCCCCATCCTTTGAATAGCTCTGGATTGCGGGCTATTGGGGTTGCGCACCAGCGCAGTCACCTCCCAGCCGCGCTCGATCAATTTACGCGTCAGCGGTTGACCGATAAAACCGGTTCCGCCCGTAAGGAAAATTTTCATCCCCGCCTCCCTTGAACTCTATCTGCTGCCCAACGAAACATGCCCGACGGTGACATTGCAGCGGCGAAACCGGCTATCGCTATTTGATTATCGCGCAATGTTGATAAAAAATCAGCCGTCTTAATACGGCTGATTGCAAATCACTGTTCTGCCTCGTTGCGCAATCCCGGCTGTTCTCAACAGGGCTGAGGAATTACCAATGGCTAGCCGATGACCTTTTTCCCGTCAATCCACACCGTTGGCTGGGTGAGCACAAAATCCTCATGCAGGTCAGATTCGGTTACCCCGCCGAGGTGGGAACTGTCGCCGACTGCCACATGCACGGTACCCTTGATCTTCTCGGCTTCCAGCACGTTATCCGGTTTTCTGGCGTTCGGATTGGTGCCGATGCCCAGCTCGGCGCAGTTGCGGCGGTGGCGCTTGCTTTCATCGCCAAAGGCGAAAATCTCACGGAGATGCTCGCCTACTTTGCCGCCGCCCTCGACTGCGGTCACATAGCCGTTAGAGAAGGTCAGGGTCATATTTTCGTTCAAACCGGGGTGCCAGCCTGCCGGGACGACCAGTTTGCCTTCCGCTGTGCCTTCCACTGGCGCTACGAACGCCTCGCCTCCGGGCAGGTTGCCAAAGGCGCCGCGCTCGTGCAAAAGCCCGGTATCCGCCCCGCCGCTGCGTCCGGCGATGCTGAAGGACAAATCTGTGCCGAATGGCGTTGTAATGCGCACCTGATTCCCGTTTGTCAACAGCTCGGCGACGGCGAGCGTTTCGCGGGTAATGGTCTGGTAATCTGCCGCCATTGGACCATCCGGGGCGAACATCGCCGCCTCAACGCCCGGCATACTGGCGATGCGGGCGCCTTTCCTGCTGGCGTGTTCGCGGGCGTTGGTATGCGAGAGCGAATGCGTCGTCATCATGATCAGCACGTCATAGTCCAAAAAACGGCGGGCGGTCTCTTCAGAAGGTTCGCGCCCGCTCTGCCCGGTTTGCGGGTAACAGATCAGGTCAAAGGTGCAGGCGGGAAACTCCTCGCGCATCATCAGAAAGACGGCTTTGGTCATCAGCGCTCGTCCGGTTAACCGTTCCAGCTTTGCCGCAGGCAGTTGTTCCCAATCGGCGGGCGTTGGCACATCGGAAACAAAAGCCACGCGTTCGCCATCCTGCAAATTCATATTCACTTTGAGCATGTTGGCGGCAGCCTGCCGCAGTTCCTCAAAATTTGCCATAGGGTTTTCCTCGATTTCTACGAATGGGTTTCTTCAATTGGCTGATACTCGATAGCGAATCCGAAATGTTTTGGACCGAACAGTTCCAGTCCGCGCCGCGTGCGCCATTGCGCAGGCGCCGGCAGTCCGATCACCGAGACTTTCAGCCCCTCATGGAAGAAGGGGTTAAGGTTGGGGTCATTGCGATCATCATCAAAGACGCAAATCAGGTCCGGCACAGTCACATCCACCCTGCCATCGCGCCAGGCGATAATGTGTTCGTTCTTGAACCAGATATGATACTCGCTGCCGGCATACCCGCCTTCGCCCTGAATGTACACATCACCGACGGTAAACCCCTCCACCGTGTCATAATGATGGCGGGAGACGGTGCCTTTGAAAAGCACAAAGCCCCCGGCGACGGCGGCGATGTGCGGCGCCGCCAGCTCTCCCCGTTCCTTCGCCTCACGGAACGCTTTGCCGATTTTCCAGGCGTGGCTGATTGCCCCGCGGATGACCGCCTCGCGCAGCACTTTTGCCTGCGCAGGGTGGTCGGCAACGCCCATGCGGTTCTTGCTGACCACCGCCATCGCCCGCACCAGCGCCTCCGCCCGCAGGTCGTTGACCACTTTGGGCAGGATGGCAACATCGCCAAACTGGTTGGCGCACGCCATCGGGTAGATGGGCAGGTCATAGATGCAATAGGTGGAATGCTGCAGCTCCGGCACCGAGCGCCCGGCAGGGTCGGCGTCAATGATATAGCGGTCGAGCAGCGCCGCCACATAGAGCGCCTCGGCGGTATTGCCCCCGCCCAGTTCAGTGGAAATCACGCCGTAAAACTCTTTTCCAAAGTAGGCTTCCAGCGCCCTGTAAGCCAGATAGGGTTCAGGTTCGTCCAGTTTTGGCAGGCTGGCATATTGCGCCTCCAGTTCCGGCGTGCTGGGCGAGATGCTGCCGCACATATACGGCGTGGCAATCCATGCGTCTCCTGGCACTTCGGAAAAATCCACCAGACGGAACTGCTTGCCTTTGTTCAGGGCATCCTCAATCAGCGCCAGTCCTTTTTCCAGCGAACCGCCCCCGCCCGTGCCGAGGATGGTGCAGCCATAAAGAATATCCAACAGGTCTTGTCGAGTTAATAATTTCATTGAATGCTCCTTTATCCGTGTCTGCCAACCAGCGGTTCAGCTAATGCCTTCAATTCGGGGTGGACAACAACACCTCTTTCCAGAATCTGGACGCCATCCAGCCAGACCGAAGAATTCAGGCAGATACCGTCGCAGTGCGACTTTGCCTGAATGCCGTCCGGCGGAGCATCCACCGGGCTGAGGTAGCCCAGTCCCCACTCCGTACAGCCCCAGATGCGCTCATCTTCCAGCACGTTGCCGCACAGGCGCGCCCCAGGGTTAAAACCATAACTGCCATGCGCCAGGCGGAACATATTCGGGTCATCAAAGCTCTCCAGCCAGGCGCGCAGTTCGTCTGCTTTTGCCCCGCCGCTGATCCGCACCACACGCCCTTTTTCCACTTCCAGCACCACCGGCTCTTTGAGGAAACCACAGGGCGGCGCAATGGTGCCGTCAAACACCAGCCTGCCGTTGATGGACTCAAAATCCGGCACAAAGGTAATCTGACCGCCCAGAAAGTGCATCCCCGGCGTATCGCTCAATCCATCATCGCAACTGACCTGCCGTTCTTCGGGCAGAAGAGTAAATGAAAGGTCGTTGCCGGCGGGGGTGGTGATGCGCATCTGGCGGGCGTTTTGGGTCATCTCTGCCACGCGCCGCATAAAGCGGGAGAGCGCTGCGGCGTCAATCCGCCCGATCAGCCGCACCATCATATCCGCCGTCATCTCTACCAGACACAGATAGCGCAGGCGTTTGTTCTGCGCCATGGCGCGCTCAAAGGGCGTGGAATAAAGCAGCCATTGCTTGTTAAACTCCACCCAGGCATCTGCATTGCACAGCGCTGCGGTCAGCGCCTCAACGGGCAGGAGCGGGTCGGCGGCTTTACCTACCCCCAGCGGCGAAGCCACCGTGATCACCATTGGAATTGCGCCCAGCGTATGCGCCGCGGCGGCGACCGCGTTCACCACCCGCATATCGCTTTGTGTATCGGCAGTAACGACAAAAGTCTCCCCCGGTTTCAGGCGGAACATTTCCGCCGTCAGGATGTGAGCGGCGCGTGCCAGCTCATATTCATACAATTCGGTCATGGTATCCTCCTCAATGCGTTTTCGTTTGAAGCTTAAGGTTGCTCACACAACCGGCGTGCTGCCTGCCGGCTGGTATTCTTCCATCAGCAGATAACAGGCAGCCTCGTGCCGTTCGCCCACCGTAACCGGACGCGGCTCAGCCGTACTGCAAACCGGCATGGCGTAGGGGCAGCGGGTATGGAAGCGGCAGCCGGGCGGCGGGTCAATGGCGCTGGGGACGTTCCCCTCCAGCGACTGCAATTCATCCAGACTGTTCATCTCCAGCGAGGGGATGGCGTTGAACAGCGCCTGTGTGTAGGGGTGGCGGGGCTGGGTGAACACTTCGGTTGCCGGTCCCTGCTCGACAATCTTCCCCAGATACATGACGATGATGCGGTCAGACATGTAATGTACTACGCTCAAATCGTGCGAGACCAGGATATAGGTCAAGCCCATTTTTTGTTTCAACTGCATCAGCAGGTCCAGAATCTGCGCCTGCGAAAGGATGTCAATGGACGAAGTCGGCTCATCCAGCACAACCAGCTTTGGCTGTAAGGCAAGGGCGCGGGCGATGGCAATGCGCTGACGCTGACCGCCGGAAAATTCGTGCGGGTATTTATACAGGCTGTCGCGCGGCAGACCGACCATCTCCAGCAGGCTGCCGACTTCTTCTGCCAGTTCCAGCGTGGACAGCTTGCGATGCACGGTCAGCGGTTCGCCGACCACGTCACGCACCAGCATGCGCGGGTTGAGCGACCAGAACGGGTCTTGAAAGACAATCTGGATATCCTTACGCACTTTCTGGCGCAGTTCTGCCTGCGAAAGGTGGGTGATGTCCAGCCCGTTAAAAATCACTTTGCCTTCGGTCGGCTCCTCCAGGCGCAATAAAACATTGACCAGCGTCGTCTTGCCGCAGCCGGATTCACCCACCAGCCCGATGACCTCGCCGCGCTGGATTTCCAAATCCACCCCGTCCACCGCCCGTACCCAGTTCTTCTTGGCAAAAAAGGCATCTGAACGGACGGGGAAATACTTTTTCAAGCCTTCGACTTTGACCAGCGGTTCGCTCATTGCTCACCTCCTCCCTGCCAGAAAACAGGCAGCTTTATGTTCGCCATCCAGCCGTTCCAGCATCGGCTCGCGCAGTGTACAGCCTTCCTCGCCAATCGGACAACGCGAATAGAAAGGACAACCCTTTTCCGCTTCCGGCTTAATCACCAGGCTGGCGAACTTCAGCTTTTCAGACTTATTGCGCGGGATGGCGGAGATAAGCGTCTCGGTATAGGGATGCAAGGGCTGACGGGTGACCATGCTGCTCGGTCCTTCTTCCACCAGCTTGCCGCGATAGAGAATCCCTACATTTTTGCAGAAGACATTGACCAGCCCCACATTGTTGGCGATGAACAGCACGCTGATTTTCAGTTCCTTTTGCAGTTCGCCAATCAATTTGAGGACGCCTGCTTGAATGGTCACATCCAGGTTGCGGGTGGGTTCGTCGGCGATGAGAAACTCCGCACCGCAAGACAGAGCAATGGCAATGATCACACGCTGACGCTGACCGCCGCTCAACTCATGCGGATATTTTTTGAGGACGCTTTGCGTATCGGAAAGTTTGACCATTTCCAGCAGCTCCAGCGCCCTCCGCGTGCAGGCGGCGCCTTTCAAGCCTTGATGCTGCTCAATCACGCGCGCAATCTGCTGACCAACCGTAAATACCGGGTTGAGGGTGGACATCGGGTCCTGGAAAATCATCGCCAGACGCTTGCCGCGGTAGGTGGAAGCCATCTCATGCTCGCTCTTTTTGAGCGGGTCTTCGCCATCCAGCCAGATTTCGCCGCTGTGGATGATGCCGGCAGGTTTGGGCAGCAAACCGAGGATGGTCAGCGCCAGGACGGTTTTGCCGGCGCCGCTCTCGCCAACCAGACCATACGTCTCACCGCGTTCGATGGCAAGATGTTCGATATTCAACACCGGGCGGATGCCTTCAAAGGTTCTGAAGCCCACCGAGAGGTTTTTGATTTCAAAATAAGCCGCCATGTCTGCCTCCCTAGAATTTGCGCGTACGCGGGTCAAGCACCTCACGGATGCCGTCGCCAATCAGGTTGAAGACCAGAACGGTCAGGAAAATGGCGATGCCCGGAAAGGTGCTGTACCACCAGGCATTTAGAAAATAAGTGCGGCTGGTGGAGATGAGCAGTCCCCATTCGGGCGTAGGCGGCTGGGCGCCCAAGCCCAGAAAGCTCAACGCAGCAACGGTCAGGATGACGCCGCCGATGTCCATTGAAGCCTGAACGATGACCGGCGCCATTGTGTTCGGCAGGATGTGGTGGAAGATGATGCGCGGCATGGGTGTACCAATCGCCAGCGCTGCCCGCACAAACTGACGCTCGCGAATCGAGACCGCCTGCCCGCGGATGATGCGCGTGTACCAGGGCCACCACGAGATGGCAATCGCCAGCATGGCGTTTTGCAGGCTGGGACCCAGAAAAGCAGCGATGGCAATCGCCAGCAAGAGCGGGGGGAAGGAAAGAAATACATCGGTGATGCGCATGATGATCTCATCTGCTGCGCCGCCCAGCCCGCCGGCGATGGCGCCCAGCGGTACACCGATCAGCAATGCCAGCCCGACCGCAATCAGCGCGGTTTGCAGGGAGATGCGCGTGCCGAAAATCACCCGCGAGAGCAGGTCGCGCCCAAGTTCATCCGTCCCAAACCAATAGCGGGAAGAGGGCGGCAGCAGTTTATCCTGCGGGTTGGTCTCGCTGATGGCGTGTGAAGGGAAGGGAGCGATCCAGGGGGCAAAGATGGCGATGAGCACCAGCAGCCCGATCACGATCAATGAAATCCGCTGTAATGCATTGCGGTTGAGCAGATAAAACGATAGCCGAAACTCACGGATGGAGGGCTGAAGCGTCTTATAGTAGTCGGATAACCATTTCATGAACAGCCTCCGCTATGTCCGCACGCGCGGGTCAAGCGCAATGATGATGTCGGCAATCAGGTTGAGGATAACATACGAGAAAGCGGAAAAAATGGTGACGCCCATAATTGCCGGGTAGTCCAGCCCGATGACTGCGGTGGCGATGTAACTGCCGATGCCGGGCCAGGTGAAGATGGATTCGGTCAGAAAGGTGTTGACCAGCGTATAGCCGATGGAGAGCGCCACTACGGTTGAGGTGGGTCCGATGGAATTTTTCAGTGCATACGACCAGAGGACGACGCGCTCTTTCAATCCGTAAGAGCGGGCGGCAGTGATGTAATCCTCGCTGAGAATCTCCAGCAGCGCCGAGCGGGTCATGCGTGCCACCAGCCCGACCGGATATAAGCCGATGGTGATCCCCGGAAGTACCAGGTGCCATAAAGCATCAACAAAGATGCGAAAGTTGCCGGTGATGAGCGAGTCGAGCATCAGAAAGCCGGTGATGCGCGGAATTTCCATGGTGATCTTGATTTCGGTGCTGAGCTGTCCGCCCATTGGAAACAGTCCCAACATGCGGAAGAACACCAATTGCAGAATCAAGCCAATCCAGAAGGTGGGCAAAGAAACCACTCCAATGGAAAACAGGCGGCTCAAATGATCCACCAGCCGGTCTTTTTGTTTGGCGGAGATAACGCCCAGCGGGATGCCGACAAAGACCGCCGCAAAGGTGGAAATCAACACCAGCTCAACGGTTGCCGGCAAGCTTTCCATCAGTTCCAGCGTTACCGGGCGGTGCGTGCGCAGGGAGTAACCCAGATTTCCGCTTACCAGGTCAACCAGATATTTGCCAAACTGAACGATCAAGGGTTTGTCCAGCCCCAGCTCCAGCCTGGCTTTGGCGATTTGCTCGGGGGTGGCGCGCGGTCCTGCCCATTTTGCCGCCGGGTCGGATGGTACCACGCGGGCGACAAAGAAAGTGATCAGGGCAACGCCAAAGAGGACGATCACGCCCAGCAGCAGACGGCGGAGGATGAATTTTCTCATTCAAACTCCTTTTCAATGAAGTTGATTCGGGAGCAGTGCTTATCCCGAATTCACATTGTAACACCAGTATCGCGCGTTGGAGCGCAGAGATTTGGGCAGAACGACGCCCCCCATTCTCTGCGCCCCAACGACGAATCGAACGACTGGCTCTACACCCTGCTGAGCTTACTCGAGGGTCAACTCGTGGAAGAAGACCACCGTCGGGTAGGCAGGGTTGAATTTGAATCCTTTCAGGTTCTTCACCGTCACCCAGATGTCCTGACGGTCATAGATGAACAGGGAAGCGGCATCCTCCAGCAGCATCTTTTGCGCGTCAATGAACATTTGCTCGGCTTTGGCGAAATCGGTTGAAGTCAGCTCGTTTGCCTGATCAATCAGTTGATCGAACTTCGGATTGGAATAGTATGCCAGGTTGAAGAGCGGCTCTTCTTCAGAATGGAAGGTGCTGTACAGGAAGGAATATGGGCTGGGCAGGTCGGGCCACCAGTACATCACAAAGATGTCCTGACGGTTCTCCGGAGCGCCTTTTGCCAGCTCCCACTGGCTGTCCCAGGGCATACCGCGAATTTCGAGATCAATGTTAAGCTTTGCCAGTTCGGCTTTGTACAGCTCGGCGGCACTCTTCTCCGCTTCATTGCCGGCAGTGTAGGTCAACAGCAGTTTAAAGCCGCCCTTTCCATAACCGGCTTTTTCGAGCAGTTGTTTGGCTTTTTGCAGATCGTATTTGTACTGCGGCAGTTTATCGCTCCAGCCCCACAGACCATACGGCACCATGCCGTAGGATTGGCGTCCATAGCCGCCGATAACGGTGTTGATGACCTGCTCATACGGGAAGGCATATGCCAGCGCCTGCCGCACCTCGACCTTATCCAAAGGCGGCTTCTGGGTGTTGAACATGCCGATCAGGTTTTGCAATGAAGGCTCGACATAGACGGTGACATTGGGATTGTTCTTGAGGGCGTTGACATCCGAGTAGGGCAGTTCAACGGTGATGGCCGCTTCGCCGGTTTCGATCATCTGCCGGCGGGTGGCGGGTTCGGCAACTTTCTTGAAGACGACGGTGGAAAAGCTGTTTTCCTTCCAGCCGCCCCAGTAATCGGCAAACTTTTCCAGAATCACCTCGTCGCCCCATTTGGAGCTTTTCAGCATATACGGACCGGTGCCGCAGCCTTTGGCTTCTTCAATCCACGAATTGTCTTCCTTGACGCACTTTTTCGAGTAGATGAACGCGGCGTAACCGGTAGAGGCGACCAGGTCCAGCGGCGCTTTATAAGCCAGCTTGAACTCGACCGTCTGCGGGTCGACAACGTTGATGGATTCAACTGCCGACCAGATATAAGAAGCGCCGGCGCCGAGCTGCATGGTGCGCTCAATCGAGAATTTGACCTCCTCCGCAGTGAGTTCATCGCCGTTCTGGAACTTGACGCCCTTGCGCAGTTTGAAGGTCCAGGTCAGACCATCCTCTGAGACGGTATAGGATTCTGCCAGCAGCGGCATCACCTTTTTGCCAATGGCATCGTAGCGCAGCAACTGCTCATAGATGTTGTTATCCACGTGGATGCCGTTGGAGAACTCAATGGCTGGGTCCCAGTTGGTCAGCGGCTCGCTGTTCAGCGCGTAGACTGCAAACTTGGGGGTCTCTTCTGCCGGCTTGGCGGGCGCGCCGCCGCAGGAAGCCAGCAGGGTGCCGATGAACACCATGATGACGACAAGAACAAACGACTTTTTCATGCTTTCCTCCAAAGAATTAGAAAATCCATCGTTCTGTGCCGTTCGGATTAATGCCGGCGCTCTTGAAAATATCGCGCCGGGCGTGCAATCCTTTTTTGCTTTCCCGGCACAGGCGGATGGTTAAACAAAATCAGGGGCGCCTGATTTGCTTGTTTAATTGAATATTCACCGAACTGATGCAGAAAAGTTGCCGCGTTTCGTCAGACGTATTAAAGCAAAGGTGGGCAAAAAAGTCAATGCCATTTGTCAATGGCTTTTGACTCACTTTCCCAGCACCTTGTTCTTCACCAGCCCAGCCAGCGCTTCCAGCGTGATGCGGCGCATCAGACTGTTGCCGTCGGTATAGATTTTGGGGAACGTCTTGCGCCAGGTCAGGGTAAGGCTTTGGGTGGGGCATTGATACACACAAACGCCGCAGCCAATACAGCGCTCTGCGTTCACGCTCACACTGCCGTTCAACGAAAGGGCGCTCATCGGGCAGACCTCAACACACACGCCGCATCGTTCGCAGGTTTCGTCATGATACGTTACAATGTAACGCGAAACATTGCCGGCATTGCGTCCGCCCATCGCCATGCTTTTCATCACTCCGCAGGCGTGAATACAGCAATTGCAAATACTGCTGATGCGCCCTTCACAATTGCTGACCGAATGCACTAACCCGGCATTCGCCGCCATCTTTAAGATTTGGAGGGCTTCATCAGCGTCAATCGGGCGGGCTCGTCCGGCGCTGACTTGAAACGAGGCAAGCTCGTTGAAGTAAAGACAGGTTTCAGTGGGGTGATTACAGCCTTCGCCCATGATGATCTTGGTGCGGCGGCAGTAGCAATCGGCGACGGCGATAACGCGCTCGCTGCGCACAATCTGGGAAACCACATCAAAGGGCAATATCCGGCGGGGGTCTTCGATTTTCTCGCCCACCTTGATGACCTCACGCTGGGGAGCTTCCGGCAGGGTTGCTTCCAGCGGGACAACGCGGTAATAGGGGGTGCGGGTGGGGATGGTTGTGCCGCCGCTTTCGATCATGGCATTCATCCAATGAGCAGCCGCCTGGCGCATCGGATCATGCTCTGGTTTGCGCACCTGCAGCTCGGTCATGCTGACGATCTCGCCGCGCATATAGACCCGCCCTTTACTGCGCGGATTGGTCAGCGGTGCAGGCGCGGGGTAGGCGCGCCCGGAGCGGTCTTTTTCATCGCTGATGGTATAGGTGCCGATAAACCCTTCCGGCACCAGTTTCTGGATGATCTGATCCAACCGCTCTGGGGGAATGCCGTGTTTGCGCGCTTTGCGGGCAAAGGTTTCATAATTGACTTCACCAAAGAATGGCAGGAGGAGAATCACCCGCACCTCTTCTTCGGTGAGGGTCTGCCGAATGGCGTCTTTGAATTCCTGGCGGTTTGGAATTTTTCCAATCATGAACTCATAGTATTTCAACAGGTCCTCATATGCATCCCGGCTGGGCATGGCTGCTCCTCCCGTGCAAAAAATCAGGTTTTCGAACGCATTGCTATCACTATACAACAAAAATGTTCGCCTTGTCCAGCGGTTTTCAAAAACTTTTCGGCGGCTTCGTGATATACTGCTGGAGGACTGGTCTGTGCAACATCTTTGTTGATCGCCCTGTGTCCGAATTTCTTTCAGGAGGAGAAAAGCCATGAACATCCGCGTGATTGTGCCGGTAACCAGTACGACGATGGTGGAAGCGACGCGCCTGGCGTATAGCGAAAAAGCCCGCCCGGATACGGTGATCAGCGTCGCCTGTCTGGAGAAAGGACCCGCTTCTGTCGAATGTTTTTATGAGGATGCGCTGGCGGCGCCGCAGGTGATCAGCCGCGCCATTCAGGCAGAGCGCGACGGCATGGACGCGGTGATCATTGACTGTATGAACGATCCCGGCATGGAGGCGGCGCGTGAGGCGGTCTCCATCCCGGTGGTTGGTGCGGCACAGTCGGCAATGTATTTTGCCTCCTTGCTGGCGCATCGATTCTCCATCATCGGCACCGCGGCGCGGGATGTTGTTCCGAATGAACATCTGGTACGGCGCTATGGGTTGAGCGCCAAATATGCCTCGACGCGCTGGGTGAGTATTCCAGTGCTGAAACTGCGCGCCGATGAGGAGAAACTGCTCAGCGCGTTGGTGGAAGAAGCCGCCCGCGCGGTACGGCAGGACGGCGCGCACGCCATTGTCTTTGGCTGTACCGGGATGCGCGGCATGGCGGCAAAAGTGCAGGAACGCCTGAAACAGCAGGGGCTGGAGGTGATGGTGATTGACCCCTCGCTGGCGGCGCTGAAATGGGCGGAGATGCTTGCCGATCTCAAACTTGCTCCCAGCCGCCGCACCTACCCGCGCCTGAGCGAGGCGGTCATCGCCGCGCACGAGACAGTCGGGCAGGTGATGGACGCCGGCACGCCGGGAAGACTGCAAAATGCTCCCAATATTCACGTACTGGTGCCGGTCACGCAGGGGTACCGCAGTGCCGACTGGCTGGAGGAAACTTTGCGCGCCTATGCCGCTTATGCCAGAAAGGGAACGCGCTTGCAAGCCGCTGCCATTCAGCGCGGCTCGGCAACGCTGGAAACCCGCTATGATCTGGCGATGGCGGTCCCGGAGATGTTGCGGCTGACCCGCAAGGCGCAGGATGCCGGCGCCACCGCTGTGATTATTGATTGCATGTGCGACCCCAGCCTGCACGCGGCGCGTGAACTGGCAGCGATACCGGTTATCGGTCCGGCGCAGACTTCCGCTTTCGTGGCGGCTTCGCTGGGACACCGCTTTTCTTTCCTCGCTTCGCGTGAGGATATGGAGCATAAACTGGTCAAGCAGATGGAAGAATACGGCATCGCTGACAAGCTGGCCTCTGTGCAGGCGACCGGTCTGACCGTGCAGGAAATCGAAACCAACCCCCAGCGGCTGGTTGAGGGGTTGATCCGCGTTGCCGATTTCGCCGTGCGCGAAGATGGGGCGCATGTGCTCATTCCCGGCTGTACCGGCATGATTGGCATTGCCGCCGCCCTGCAAAAGGCGCTGGCGGAGCGCGGCTTTTCCATCCCTGTCATTGAACCACCTGCCGCAGCGGTCAAGCTGGCAGAGCAGAGGCGCTCAGCGATCTGGGGCTGGCGCAGAGCAAGCACACTTATCCGCCGCCGCCCAAAAAGGCGCTGTGTGGTTATGAAGACCTGGAACTTTGACCGTTTGCAGCGAGGAATATGTGATGAACACACTCGAAGCCATCCACACCCGCCGCAGCATCCGCGCCTTCACCTCCGACCCGCTTGGCGATGATGAGCTCCATACAATTGTCCGCGCTGCGGCTGCTGCTCCCAGCGGCGGCAACGCCCAGATGTGGGTCTTTATTGCTGTGCGCGAGCCAAAACGCCTGATGGCGCTGCGCTCGCTCTCGCCGGGCATCATTGCCCGACCGGCGGCGGTGATCGTTCTCTGTCTGGACCGGCGCCGCAAAACCACTCCTGAGGGCGGATTGGATGAAATGGTTTGTTTTGATCTTGGCGCGGCGCTGCAAAACATCCTGCTGACAGCCCACGAGCTGGGACTGGGCGGCTGCGCTATCGGTTCGTTCAACAAACAGGGCATCGCTGCCCTGCTCAATCTGCCGCCGGCAGTTGAACCCAAATTGCTGGTGACAATCGGCAGACCAAAGTTTATTCCGCCAGCGCCGCCCAAGCGCCCGTTGGAAGAAGTCTTTTTTGAAGAAACTTATCGGGGGGAATGATGGATCAACAGACTTTGCGGGAAGAGCTGTTCCACCTGATTGCCTATATCATCACCAGCGCGCGCGGACTGTATGATGAACCTGCCGATTATGGCATCTTTCGCCTGCTGGATACTGCCGGGCGTCTGCTGGAAATAATGGAAAGCAATGACCTGCTGGATGACCCGTTCCTGGCTGAACTCAAGCGGTTGGTTGATGAGGAACGCGAGGGCAGCATGGATGGCGAGCGGCAGCGTCAGCGCCTGGACGAGATGGTGCAGGCGATTGCGGCGGAGATGCGCCGGAGATTGTAGGCAGGTGTTCGGCTTGTCCAGGCGATACATGAATTGACGTACAATAGTCCTATGGATGCTGCGCTGGACGGAATTCGCGTGCTGGACTTGACCCGCGTACTGGCGGGTCCATATGCGACGATGATTTTAGCCGACCTTGGGGCGGAGGTGATCAAGGTGGAACTGCCGGGCAAAGGCGACGATTCGCGCGCCTATCCCCCTTTTATCCGCGGCGAAAGCGCCTACTTTATGAGCCTGAACCGCAATAAGCGCAGTCTGGCGCTGAACGTGAAAAGCGCCGCCGGTCGGCAAATCCTGCTTGAACTGGTCGAAAAAAGCGATGTGCTGGTGGAAAATTTCCGCCCCGGCACGATGGAAAAGCTGGGGTTGGGCTATGAGTCGCTGAAGGCGGTCAACCCCCGCCTGATTTACGCTGCCATCTCCGGCTTTGGGCAGAGCGGTCCATACCGCGACCGCCCGGCGTATGATGCAGTGGTGCAAGCCATGGGCGGCATCATGAGCATCACCGGGCAGACGGACGGCATTCCCACTCGCGTCGGTGCTTCCATCGGCGACATCACTGCCGGGCTGTTCGGCGCAGTGGGCATTCTGGCGGCGCTGATCCAGCGCGAGCGCAGCGGGGTAGGACAAATGGTGGATGTGGCGATGCTGGATTGTCAGGTGGCAATTTTGGAAAATGCCATTGCCCGTTATCTGGTCGGCGGCGAAATTCCCAAGCCGCAGGGCAACCGTCACCCTTCGATTGTGCCGTTCGAGTCGTTTGAAACCGCCGACGGCTATCTGGTGGTGGCGGCGGGGAACGATGAACTGTGGCGCAGGCTCTGTGAGGCATTGGGCTTGAAGGCGCTGGCGGATGACCCGCGCTTTCTGACCAATGAATTGCGCAACCAGCATTATGAGGAGTTGCGCCCATTGCTGGCAGAGCGGATGAAAACACAGACAACCGACGCATGGCGCGCCGTTCTTGACCGGGCAGGTGTGCCGAATGGACCGATCAACACGGTGGCGCAGGTGGTGCAG
Organism: Anaerolineaceae bacterium; assembly: GCA_034434695.1. Classification (GTDB taxonomy): domain Bacteria; phylum Chloroflexota; class Anaerolineae; order Anaerolineales; family Anaerolineaceae; genus DYEC01. Next base: position 22,976 of record DAOTYY010000021.1, on the reverse strand, counting down.
GATGCGCAGGTGCTCGCCCGTCGGATGCTGGTGGAGGTGCAGCACCCAACCGCCGGCGCGGTCAAAATGGCGGGCGTGCCGATTAAGCTGAGCGAGACGCCGGGCGAGGTGCGCAGTGCGCCGCCGCTGCTGGGTCAGCATAGTGAAGAAATCCTCAGCGAGCTTCTCGGCTACAGCAGGGAGCAAATCGCCTGCTTGCGCCATAAGGGGGTGATTGGGTAGATAAATCACCGTTTCTTTTCGCTGGGTTAACGTTTCAAAAAGCTCTTTTGGGAAGGTACTGAAAAAGTCATATTTGGTGTATATCTATACGAAAAAGTTTGTTATTTTACCGCCTTATAAGGTGGAGAGTTTTGTTTTTCAAAACCCTCCTTGTAGGTTTTTGAAATTTGTTTAGTACGGATAAGAATGGAAACAGCAGCTTAAGAATTGCCTTCAATGCCCAGTGCAATGCGCTCTTTCTGGCTGAAATGGTGAGCAAAGTCTTCTAGGAAGTATGCTTTTCGACTGTATAATCCGGATTCATCTGCCCAACGCCGAATCTCCGCTTGATATTCAGCAGAATCTTCATTCAAAGGCACCCATACGATCAACTGGTAACCAGGAGTGTTTGGGATCGTTGTACTGACTTCCAGCATCCACAGCAGTGTATCATCCTGACGGAAGAAAGGCACAGGGATTCCTGTAAACGGATCAACATCTGTGTTTGACGAACAGCTTACCTTATTCCACATTTCTTGAAAACGAGGGGTTGTCATTAAGAGTTCCATTAGCCTATTAAATCGCTCGTCTCCTGCTTGACGAAACGGTTCTGTCATCGCCTGAAAACGCTGCATCTGCTGACAATAATAGGTTTCTGCGTATGGACCACGCAGCGGATAGCGTGGGCTGTCAGGCATATATTTTGGCTTGCCGCGCCGCGAGGCAGTCAGCCGATGCCACCAACTCCAATGGGTCATGTCCTCTTCCTGATAGCCGACCAGAGCCATTTCGTAACAGGTTGAGGCACGCACTACCCAATAACGATCGAGGACGAAGCAAAAAACAGGCCAGCTTGCAAAATGGCTTTTCCAGTCTCTAGCAAATAAAAAATTTGCCTCACGCTCGCCAGTCTGGAGTTCCAGATCGTGAAGCAGACGTTTCAGTTGTAAACGATGCTTGATAGGCAGATCGCTATATATGCGAATGATCTCACGCAACTCTTTGCTGGTCATTACAGGGCGAGAGCGATGGGAATGCTCCTTAAAAAACCAGCGCACCAATGCCACTACTCGATCGCCGCGAATCTCAGGTGTTGTTCCACTGACCCGTTTGGCGCTTTCGCTATCACTTGTCCATTGTTTGAAGGATTTATCGCCAATGATCCCAATCTGGCGGTTAGATACGTAAAGTTCATCAAGAATTGTCCGCCGTTCGACTCCACTGCGCTTGAGCCATGTTGAAAAAATGTGTCCGCTCAGCCTGTCATCATCCTGGAATTGGTCAATTCCAAAATCGGAATCGTGTAGTACCACTTTCTCTACCTCGAACTGACTGTTTTGTAGATTGACCGATGGCAACTGTGATTTGTATAAATATAACACATAACACACCTTTTCTTCTTTACTCATGTTTTCTAATTCCAGAAAGGAGGTTCAATGAATTGAGGAAATAATTACGAGGTTTTTTTCTTGTCATTAGAAAGTTTTCTTATTCCACTTGTTAGGAGAATAGCACATGAAAAAGAAAATTGCTGTGATTGGGAGTAGTGGAGGACATCTTTTTGTTTTAGGCGGGAAAGATGCTCAGGGTTTGCTGGATGAGATCGTTCGGCAAGCCGAAGCGGGTGGCTTTGAGGTCAGTCATATTGCTTTTGTTGCTGCTTCCACTTCCATGGATCATGTTACTAAAGATACAACAGCCGTTCTATGGACACAAGACGAAACGGGTCCAAAGGCTGGAGAAACGGTTTCCCTTGAAGAGGCAAATCGTCTGGCTGAAGCCGAGTCCGCTAGGATTGCTCGGGCAATTCGATCTGGCGAAGTGGATGCGCTGATCATGGTCAGTGCGGATCCAAAGGGGATTAACAAGGAAGTTGTTGTTGCTGCAGCGGAAAAGAAAATCCCTGTTGCAGGAACTGGTGGTTCCTCGATGGCAGATGCGCGTGCGATGGGTGCAAATGTAGTATCCGCCTCAGGCACAACTGGCTCAACCAACCGTACACGTGCCATTGGTTATATCTCTGCTTTTGCCAGCGTGTGGAAGACCAAATATACTCCGGTGATTGGCAAGGCTACCGCTATAGAAAGTGGCGATGTATGGAAGCGCATTAATTTTCGCAGCATCATGATGAGTTCTTTGCCTGGTTTTATTGCAATGGCGCTCATCTTAGCAATTGGCAAAATTCCTTTTCTTTCGAGTTCGGTTGGACCTTTGTTTGATACGCTGATTGGAGCGTTGCCTGTAATTGTGGCTGTGGTGGCTGCCAAACAGGTCTCTGGCTTGGAAGAAGTCGGCATTGTTGCGGGGGTGGTAGCTGGTGTGCTTTCGGTAAATGGAGGCATCCTTGGGGGGATTGTTGGCGGTATTTTGGCAGGCATACTGGCAAATTATCTGCTCAACTGGTCATTTCGGATGCGTTTTCCGACCACGACGGCAAGTCTGGTTGCCGGAGCAATCAGTGGTCTGGTTTCCGGCCTGCTAATTTACTTTGTACTAGCACCGATTACGCTCTGGGCTGGGAATGGGGTACGCGCTCTGATCGATGCGGCGCTTGCCTTTAATGCGATTCTGGCAGGGGCAGTGGCTGGTCTGCTAATCTGGCCAGCGATCATTGGGGGCGTATATCATGCCGCAATTTTACCCATCGTGTTGTTGGAAATGGAAAAAACAGGTAACAGCTTTTTGGGTGCAATCGATATGTGCGGTTTGGTGATGGTATCAGCGGGTATTACACTGGCAAATATCATCGCTCCCCGTGAAAAAAGCGAGGCTTCTTTGGCAGCACCTGGCTTTTTGGTCAATGTCGGATTTGGCACGTTTGTAGAAGCAGCGTATCCCTTCATGTTTGCAGATAAGCGCATCTTCGGTACAGCACTGTTTGCTGCCATGGTATCGGGTGCCTTCGCAGGTTTCTTCAACGCCAGAGGCACCGCCTATGTCCCTTCTATTGTTGCCCCAACCCTATCGAATAATCCGGTGGGCTTTTTGATCTCCATGCTGGTTGCTTTGGGCACGGCTTGCGTTCTGACGGTCATTTTTAACAAGACTGCAAAAAAGAAAGAAGTTGTCGAAGAATAACCATATGACTGGAGACCCACTATGATTATTGGAGATATGCAACGAAAATGTGAAGCCGGAATGCGTAAGGTAAAGGAAGCCATTGCAATGCATGGCGGCACAACCCTGCTGGCAACCGGCATTACCGGCGATGATGCACGCTTTGCGCTGGCAGCCGTACAGGCTGGCGCCCGCATGTTGGAACCCAACCACCCGGCGGTTGCGCTGGCGCGCGGGCACAAGGGTGTCACCAGCATGCATGCCGCCGAGGACATCCGTCACGAAGTTGCCATGGAGGAAATGGTCAAAGTGACGGCGGGCGTGCGAGCAGTGGTCGGACCGGATATCTTTATTACCGTGGGAGTTCCGGGTTCCTTCACCGAAATCATGCCAACAGTATTCACGGAAGAGCATGCCTGCGCCCTCTCGCGCGCTGGGGCAGACGGCATCCACACCCATAAATCAACCCTTGAGGATCTAAAAGCCGTGGTTGATCTCTGTCACAAATACGGTATGCTGGTAGATGCCTATATTGCCCATCCCTCAGACCGCCACCTGTTTGGTATTCCGGCGGAGACTCCCGAACAGGTTGCCGAGATTGCCAAACGTATGCAGGACATCGGCGTGGACATGATCGGATTGATGACCGGAATGAGCTACGAGGGAGTGGCAGCGGGTGAAATCGCCCCGCCGGTGCGCGCCCGCCTTGAAGCTATGTTGAAGGCTGTCAGCGTGCCCACATTGGCAGAAGGCGGCATTAACGCCTCAAACTACAAAGCCTTTATTGGTACGGGTGTGAATGTTCTGGTTGTGGGAACGGCTTTTGATGATGTTGCCCGCCAGGCAGTGCGCGAGACGGTCAAGGTGTTTCTGAACCGCTAAAACTTCATTCCATCCTATCACTTTACAGGTTGAAGCCGTGTTTCCTCCCCTTGTCATTTTAGGGGAGGAAACGTTTCATCCGTCGAGATTTCGTTCCGTAATGAGTTGGTTCTGTCTGTGCAGTATAATTCAATTATTCGACTGAAAATTGGAGTGTTCATATGTCCCTTTTTCTCGATTCTGCTCAACCGGATGAGGTGCGTACCGCCATGCAGTGGGGCTGGGTGGCGGGCGTTACCACCAACCCGATCCTTCTGGCGAGGAGTGGTCTGCCGCCGGCGGAGGCGCTGGAGGCGCTGGCGCGGGCGGCTTCCGGCACGGTCTTTTATCAGCTCACTGCGCCGACGGTGGAGGGAATGCTGGAAGAAGCCCAGCGCGCCGGCGACATCTTGCAAGACCGCCTTGCCCTCAAAATCATGCCCACGCCGGCAGGTTTTGAGGTGGCGGCGCAGCTTTCCGATAACATTCCCGTTGCCATCACCGGCGTCTATAGCGCCGCCCAGGCGATGGTGGCAGAGGCGGCTGGTGCGGCTTACGTGATCTTCTACTACCACCGCGCCCTGGGACTGCTGGAAGATGTGCGCCGCTTCCTGCGCGAGCTGACCGGCGTGCTGGCAGAGAGCAAAACCGAACTCATCGCCGCCAGCGTCAAATCTGTCGAAGAGGCGGTAGAGGTGCGTATGGCGGGCGTTCAGCATCTCACCCTGCCGTTCAACGTCCTGCGGGCGTTGATGGATCACGAATTAAGCGCGCGTACGCTGGGGGAATTCAACCGCGAGGGAAGCGGACTTTCCGCATGAACCAGCCGTTGGAAAAACTGCGCAGGCGCGCCCGCCAGCTTAAACGGGAGACCTGGGCGCTCTGGTTTGCCTATCGTGACCCGCGCCTGCCGTGGTATGCGCGTCTGTGGACGGCTTTTGTCGTCATCCACACTTTCAGCCCGATAGACCTGATTCCGGATTTTATCCCCGTGTTGGGCTATCTGGATGATCTGATCATTACACCGTTGGGAATTGCACTGGCGCTGAAAATGATCCCGCCGGAGGTGATGGAGGAAGCGCACCGCCGGGCGGACAACTTTATGGCGGAAGAAAAGCCGCACAACTGGCTTTATGCCTTGCCGGTGATTGCCATCTGGCTGCTGATCCTGCTGGCGCTTGGGCTGCTGCTGTGGCGGTTGTATGGAAAAACCTGAGGTGTCCGTCAAACAAGCAGAACTCTTACGAAAATGGTTTGGGGAAGGGATTGCCGTTTTTGTCCCTGCTCTTTGGTTTGCCGAAGTGAGTTCAGCCGTCCACAAGTTGTTGAGCTGGGGACAGATCAGTGCAGACGAAGCTGAACGCATCTTGGATGCGTGTTTGAACCTGCCTGTGCGCGTTCAAGCTGAAGATGCCCGTTTCTATCGCTGTGCTTTTGATTGGGCTTCCAGATTGGGACAGCATCCGGTGTATGATGCGCTGTATCTTGCCCTTGCTGACCGTCTGGATGCGCAGTTTTATACTTCTGACCGAAAGCTGTATAATCGTTGTCAGGAGACCGGCGCAAGTTTTGTCAGCCTTGTGGAATGACAGGCGCTTAAAAATACCTCCTTAAGGCAGTGAGCAGCCGCAAAATGTAATGGCATGAAGGGAGGGCAGAGATGAAATCGCTGAACAGCATCTTGGCGGTCATTCTGGGCGGCGGGCGCGGGACGCGCCTGTATCCCCTGACCCAACAGCGCTCCAAACCGGCGGTGCCGATTGCCGCCAAATACCGCTTGATTGACATTCCCATCAGCAACTGCATCAATTCGGGCATTTACCGCGTGGCGGTGCTGACGCAGTTCAATTCGGTCTCACTGCACCGCCACATCACGCGCACCTATCAGTTTGATTCGTTCCATAGCGGCTGGGTGCAAATCTGGGCGGCAGAGCAGACGCTGGAAAGCGCCGACTGGTATCAGGGGACGGCGGACGCAGTGCGCAAGCAGCTTTTTGAGATCAAATCTGCCCGCGCCGAGGACATCCTGATTCTGGCAGGCGACCATCTCTACCGCATGGATTACGCCGCCATGGCGCGCTTTCACTGGGAACACGACGCCGACATCACCGTTGCCGTCCAGCCGGTTTCGGCGGCAGATACCGGACGTTTTGGCATCCTCAAGCGCGACGCCGCAGGGAGGATCACCGAGTTTGCCGAAAAGCCGCGCCAGCCGGAGGTGATCGAGCGGCTGGTCAGCCGTGATGATCCCGATCGTCCCTTTCTCGGTTCGATGGGCATTTATCTGTTCAAAGCGCCGGTGCTGTTTGAGCTGTTGCGCCAGCGCGAGTTTGAAGATTTCGGCTCGCATGTTATCCCCTTTGCCATCCAGCGCCACAGCGTCTTTGGCTTTGATTTTGACGGCTTTTGGGAAGATATCGGAACGATTCGCTCCTTCTACGAAACCAATTTGATGCTGACACTGCCCAATCCGCCCTTTAACTTTTTCGATCCGCAGAATCCGATTTACACCTCGCCGCGCTTCCTGCCCGGTTCGACCATTGAAAACAGCACCCTGGAAAATGTCCTGCTGGCAGAGGGCTGTTGTATTTCACGGGCGCACATTGAGCATTCTGTGATTGGCGTGCGCAGTCAGATTCGCGAAGGCGTGCGTATTGTGGATAGCGTGCTGATGGGCGCAGATTATTACGAAGGGGAAGTTGAACCGCACGCGCCGACTTCGATTAAGCTCGGCATCGGACGCGGCAGCCTGATTCAGGGCGCCATCATTGATAAAAACGCCCGCATCGGAGAGGGAGTTGTCATCCGTCCTTTTCCGCGCGGCACGGATAGAGACGGTGAGAACTGGTTTGTGCGCGATGGGATTGTGGTCATCCCGAAAAACGCTGTCCTGCCCGATGATACCCACATTGGACCGGATTTTTAGGAGAAGGGTAAACGAGAATGAACCGGGGACATGACGCCCGCAGCCTATCGCGCTGGAGGAAAAGGGATGCAAATTTCTTATACCATTGTGAGCTGTCCTCTGGGCAGGATGCTGGTCGCAGCGACCGAACGCGGCGTTTGCGCGGTCAGCTTTGGAGAGAAAGACGCTGATCTGGAGAAGGCTTTGCACGCCGAATATCCAAAAGCAGACATCCGGCGCGATGAGGAGCGGCTGGGAGAATGGGTGCAGGCATTACTGCGCCATCTGGCGGGCGAAACGCCGCAAATGGACCTGCCGCTGGATGTGCAGGCAACGGCGTTTCAACTGCGAGTCTGGGAGGAGCTGCGCCGCATCCCCTATGGCGAACGCCGCAGTTATGCGCAGATCGCCCGGTCACTGGGTCAGCCCAAAGCAGCGCGGGCGGTGGCGCGTGCCTGTGCCGCCAATCCGGCGGCAGTGATCATTCCCTGTCATCGTGTTCTGCGCAATGACGGCTCACTGGGCGGCTACCGCTGGGGGCTGGAGCGCAAGAAGGCGCTGCTGGAACGCGAAAGCGTCTCCGCAACTGCGGATGAGAACCTTACCTGACCTCATTGACCGGATAAGGCAGGCGTTCGCCGCGCAAACCCGCCAGCAGGTTCTCGGCTGCCATTTGCGCCATTTTTTCGCGTGTGGCGGTGCTGGCGCTGGCAATGTGCGGGGTGATGATCAGGTTGTCCAGTTCCAGCAGCGGGCTATCGAGCGGGATCGGCTCCGGGTCGGTCACATCCAGCGCGGCAGCGAAAATCTGTTTTTGCTTGAGCGCCTGATAAAGCGCCTGCGGGTCAACCACAGCGCCGCGCGCCGTGTTGATCAGCACCGCAGTTGGTTTCATCAAGGAAAATGCATGTGCATCCATCAGATGGCGGGTTTCCGGCGTGAGCGGGACATGCAGGGAGATGAAATCCGCTTCGCGCAGCAGGGTGTCCAAATCCACCGCCTGTACGTCTGCGCCTTCCGCTGCCTGAATCTGCGGGTCATAGAACAGCACGCGCATCCCGAATCCTCTGGCGCGCTTTGCCATTGCCTGCCCGATGCGCCCGTAGCCGACGATGCCCAGCGTGGCGTGATGCACATCCACGCCGAGCAGGAAGGTCGGTCCCCAGGTTTTCCACCCGCCGGCGCGCACGACCCGGTCGCCCTCGACGACTCGCCGTGCCGCTGCCATCAACAACGCAAAGGCCAGGTCGGCGGTCGCATCGGTCAGCACACCGGGGGTGTTGCCCACTGCGATGCCGCGCCGGGTGGCTTCGGGAACATCAATGTTATCGAAGCCGACGGCGTAATTGCTGATCACTTTCAACCCGCCGCCGGCAGAGTCCATGACTGCGGCGTCTATGCGGTCGGTCAGCAGGCTGAGGATGCCCTGCGCCCCGCGCACGCGTTCGAGCAATATTGGGCGCGGCGGAGGCAGTTCATCCTGCCAGACGTCCATCTCGCAGGCTTCACGGATGAGCTGCAGTCCGGCTTCGGGGATCAGGCGGGTGACAAAAACTCTGGGTTTGGACATGGCTTCCTCCAAAGGGAAAGTGGTTAACCGGCGCAGCGACAGCCTGTAAGGGGCAATTTCTGCCTCTGCAGCGGCTGAAAATGTCTATGGCTTGTCGGCAGTGATGTCCTGCTCTGGCGGCAGCGTCGTTTTGTCCGCTTCTACAACATGCCTTGGGAAATCAACCATCTCTTCCCAGCGGATAACAGGCATCGCCTGACCCGGCGGATACAGTTCTTTCAGGCTTTCTTCCAGGGCGGCATCGCGCAGTACCTGACGGGGCAGTTCCTGAAATTCGCGCGCCGCGCCGGTCAGAGAGTACCAGAGCGGTGAATGTAAAAAGCGGTAGATCAATCTGCCCAGCCGGCGCGAGTAGGTCACCATATCTTGCGGACCTAAAATGACAAACGCCAGAATCAAAATGAACAACAGCTCTAACGGTCCAACGTTGAAGATTTGCATAGCGGTCAGGAATCCTCAGGTTTTTGCCGGTCGGATGGTTCTTCATCGCCTTTGAGACCTTCTCGAAAGGCGCGGATACTTTTGCCCAACTCTTCGGCAACTTTGGAAATGCGCCCGACCCCGAAGACCAGCAAGATGATCACCAGGATAAGGAGTATCTCCAGGGGTCCTAATCTTCCAAACATACGATCCTCCATAAAAGGCATCCATGCAAGCGTGTTCGTGAGAACTACTAAAGCAAAAATGATTATAATCGAATTCGCGGATGAATGACCAGCTTATGCACAACAAAACGCTCGCGATGGCACGACTGCTGATTGCCCGTCTGGAACGCCTTTCGGTGGACTCGTATTGGGCGCATCAAGCCAGCGGACTGCGCCGTTCGCTGATGCGCTGTGTGGACGAGCTGGAGAAAATGCCGCCGCAGGCGGAGGAAAGCCATCGGCGTTTGGAGCGCCTGATGCGGCGCGGTTTTGACATTCTCGAACGGGCAGCGCGTGAGCTGGGCGATCCCGGACGATAAGCTGGACGTTTCCGCTCATGAACTGCGTGCGCCGCCGAAGCGGCGGCTGATGATGCGGATCACTTCTTCGGCGCTGGTCTCGATGGGTTTATCCGTCACGTCCACCATGCTGATGCCCAGCCGTTTGAAGAATTCCAGGGCGTATTGCACTTCCTCATAAACCTTTTGCGGGCTGGTGTAATCGGACAGCGCCGGGACGCCCAGATGGCGCTGGCGCTGCTGGCGCAGCATGGCAAGCTGTCCGGCTTCGATGGTCAGCCCGATCACCCGCTGTTTATCCAGCCTGTAGAACGCATCGGGCAAGTCAAGACCCGGCACAACCGGCACATTCGCCACTTTCCAACCCAGCACCGAGAGGTACAGGCTGAGCGGAGTCTTACCGGAGCGCGAGACACCGCTGATGACGATGTCCGCCTGATGCCAGTTCGCCGGGTCTTTGCCGTCATCATGCGCCATGGTGTATTCGATGGCAGTAACTCGGTCGAAGTAGGATTTTCTTAAGAGGCGGTACAGTCCGGGTTTCCCAAGCGGCTGCTGTCCCAGCTTTTCACTGAGATGGGTCAGCAGTGTTCCCATCAGGTCAATGGCGACGACTCCCCGGCGCTGAGCCTGTTCAACGAGATAGGCGCGCAAGCTTCCGTCCACCAGGGTGTGGACGACAACGGCGCTGCTCTCCCGAGCGCGGGCGATCAGCTCATCAATCTGCTCGCGCTCGCGCAGGTTGGGGAAAATTGCCACGCGCACATGCCCTTCGGGAAACTGTGCCAGCGCGGTATTGACCAGCAATTCGGCGCTGGCGCCGGTGCTGCCGGAGGCGATCAACAAAGTGTATACAGGCTGATTGGTGGCAGAAGGATTGTCCAATTCTTTACCTCAGTGGAAATACCCATCTTGGCGGTGTTTTCAACCTGCCGCCCCATCACTTTATATTATAGAGAGAATCGCCCGGGATGGGTATCGTTTTCAACTTGCCTGGTGCAATTTGTTTTTGTTTGTTTCGTATCCCAATTGACGTTAAAATACTGTGTGATGGAATCTCCTGTCCGTCCTGCGTGGTCGCCGATGACCCGGCTCATGGTCGTGCTGGTTTTGCTGACCGGGCTGGGCTTTCTGTTATACCGCTTTCGCGTGGCGATTGCACCGCTGGTGCTGGCACTCATTCTGGCGTTTGTGCTTTCGCCGCTGGTCAAACGGCTGCAAAACAGGCTGAAGATTTCCCGCCCGCTGGCGATTTTAATCATTTACCTGGCGCTCTTTCTGGCTTTTGCCGGACTGCTGGTGCTGATTATCCCGCTGGTGATTCGGGAGGCGCGTCAGTTTGGGGAAACCCTGCGCTTTACGCTGGTGCAGGCGCGCGAATTGCTCAACCAGCGCTTTGTGCTGGCTGGGCTTGAGATAGACGGCGCAGTATTGTGGGCGCGTCTCAATGGTGAATTGCAGGACTTGCTTCAGCCGCTTTTTATCACCACGCTGGATGTGGTGGTGCGCCTGTTTGAGTCCCTGATTTGGATTGTCTTCATCGTTATCGTCTCCATTTATTTGATCAAAGACAGCGAAGCGATTGTCGCATGGTTTGAGCGGCAGGTGCCGGCGGCATATCGGGCGGATTTCATTCGCCTGCGTGAGGAATTGAATACCATCTGGAGCGCTTTCTTTCGCGGTCAGTTGCTGCTTTCGCTGATTGTGACCTGCATCATCACGCTGGAGGCGCTGCTCATCGGTTTGCCCTATGCGCTGGTGATGGGTATTTTTGCCGGGTTAATGGAATTGATGCCCAGTCTGGGACATGGCATCTGGCTGGCGGCGGCAGTGCTGGTGGCTTTTTTTGCCGGTTCAAGCTGGCTGCCCATCCCAAACTGGGCGTTTGTGCTGGTGGTGCTGGGCTTTCATATCCTCTTTACCCAGTTTGACCTGAATTATCTCATCCCGCGCGTGATCGGGCGCAGCGTGCGCCTGCCGCCTTTGGTGGTGATCCTCGGAATCGTTGGCGGGGCGGCAGTGGCGGGCGTGCTGGGTGTCATTCTGGCAGCGCCGACTATCGCCTCGCTGCGGGTGCTGCTGCGCTACATCTATGCGGAACTGCTCAATGAAGAACCTTTCACGCCAGACCTGACCCCTCCGCCGCTGCCGCCGCCGGATTTGCGCTGGTGGCAGAAACGGAGCGGGAAGAAAAAACTTGGTGGCAAACCTTAAAATGGTCCTGTCCGCACTTCAACGCTGTGATTGGGGAGAGAACCCCGCTCTGCAAACATATCATGATGTTGAGTGGGGCGTGCCGCTGCATGACGACCGCCTGCTGTTTGAGTTTCTCATCCTGGAAGGGGCGCAAGCCGGCTTGAGCTGGGTAACAATCTTAAAAAAGCGTCCGGCGTACCGTCAGGCGTTTGATGGGTTCGACCCGCTCAAGGTTGCCGCTTATGATGAACAGAAGATTGCTGACTTGCTGACCTATCCAGGCATTGTGCGCAATCGGCGCAAGATTGAAGCCGCCGTGCAAAACGCACGAGTCTTTTTACGTATTCAGGAGGAATACGGCAGTTTTGACGCCTTTCTCTGGCGTTTTGTGGACGGCAGACCGGTGCAGAACCGCTGGCAGAGGCTGGCAGAACTGCCGGCGCAGACCGAGACCTCGCGCGCGCTGAGCCGCGACCTGCAGCAGCGCGGCATGACTTTTGCCGGTGCAACCATTTGCTACGCCTTCATGCAGGCGGTGGGAATGGTCAATGACCATCTGGTGAGTTGTTTTCGCCATGCGGAGGTGGCGCGCCTTGCCGAAGTATGAGCAGATTTACGCGGTGGTGCGGCAAATTCCGCCGGGCAAAGTAGCCACCTATGGGCAGGTGGCGGCGCTGGTGGGCGGTTGTTCGGCGCGTATGGTGGGCTATGCCATGGCGGCATTGCCGCAGAACAGCGATGTCCCCTGGCAGCGAGTGATTAACCACAAAGGAAAAATCAGCCCGCACGGGTTTGGCTATGGAAGCTGGCTGCAGCGGCAATTGCTGGAAGCCGAAGGGGTCAGTTTTGACGCGCAGGATCGCATTGACCTGCGGCAATTTGGCTGGCTGGGAGAAGTGGAGGGATCATGAAAAAAGGCTGGATCACGCTGGCTGGGTTGGCGGTGCTGCTGATAGGGTGTCAACCGGCACGGCTTTTTCAAGCCATCCGGGCTACCCCGACGCCAACCCCCGTATTCACACCTGCCATTCCAGCAGAGCCGCCTCAGGAATTGCCCAATCTGACGGTAGGAGGCTACTCATGGGCTGTCTCTTACGAAGGCTGTCCATGGGGCGGGACGGGAACGGTAAGGGCGGTGGTTTGGAACGACGGCAGGACGGCAAGCGGGGAGGTGGAAGTGGAGCTGAACGGCGTGCGGGTCACCCTGCCCGGCATACCCCCGGGGGGCAGCGCGGAGGCAGCGGTGCGCTTTGACTCCGGACCGCTGGGCGGCGTTTCGCTGAAGATTGACCCCAATCACCGCATCCTCGAGTCCAATGAGGAGGATAACGAATTCCACATCTCCTTCACCCCGCCGCCGCAGTGTGAGTAGATTGCTCGAAGGTGTGATAACAACTTGCCCGGCAGTATTTTGTATAGTACACTAGCTTCAGGAACAGTTTAAAGAAGACAAGATTAGAGGTTATCATGGACGACCCTGCTCAAAGCACGCTGGAGTTCCCTTGTGAATTCCCCTTAAAGGTGATTGGAAAACATGAGAACGATTTTGAGGCGCTGGCGCTGGGGATCATCCGCCGCCATGTGCCGGACTTGAACCCTGATACCATCCGCAGGCGCACCAGCAGCGGCGGCAAATATCTTTCGGTGACGGTGGTGTTCACCGCTCAAAGCCGCACTCAGGTGGACGCACTGTATATTGATCTCTCGCGCGAAAAGCGCGTGTTGTGGATTTTGTAGAGACGTTTGTTCTCACGCGGAGGATTGTGATGAAGCTGCCTGCTTTTGAGCTGGAACGGTATTTCGCCCGTTATGAATTCACCGCTCCCTATCTGCTCTGCTGTTCGGATTGCGAGAGCTTTTCGGTGCAGGAACTGCTGGGGCTGGAACCCGGCGCAGAAGAAGCGCTGCTTCAGCTTCGGCTGGGTTATACCGAATCATTGGGCGCTCCGCAACTGCGCCAGCAGATCGCCGCCTTGTATCAGGATGTTTCGCCGGATGAGATTCTGGTCCACAGCGGCGCTGAAGAAGCGATTTTTAACTTCATGAACGTCCTGCTCGAACCGGGCGACCACGTGATCGTCCATTCGCCCTGCTACCAGTCGCTCTACGAAGCGGCGGCGGCGCTGGGCTGCCAAGTGACGCGCTGGGTGGGCAGCCCGCAGCGCGGTTGGGCGCTTGACCTGGAAGACCTGAAAGCCTCCCTGAAACCTCATACCCGCCTGGTGATCATCAATCTGCCGCATAATCCGACCGGCTATCTGATGGAGCGGGAGATGTTCCTGGAACTGGTGGGGCTTTCGCAAAAATTTGGCTTTATTATCTTCTCCGATGAGGTCTATCGCCTGCTGGAATATGATCCAGTGGACCGCCTGCCGGCTCTTTGCGAGATGGATGAGCGCGGCGTTTCACTGGGGGTGATGTCAAAAAGTTTTGGGTTAGCCGGACTGCGCATCGGCTGGATCGCTACCCATAACCGCGAGCTGTATCGGCAACTGGCGGCGTTCAAGGATTACACCACCATCTGCAACAGCGCCCCTGCGGAGTTCTTTGCCATTCTGGCGCTGCAGCACCGCCAGCGCCTGCTGGAGCGCAACCGCCGCCTCATTCTGGAAAACCTGCGCGTGCTGAATGCCTTTTTTGCCCGCCATATCGAACATTTCCGCTGGCGGATGCCCAAAGCAGGTCCGATTGCCTTTCCACAGCTTTTGAACGAGGACGTGGCGCAGTACTGCCATCGTCTGGTGAGTGAGGCGGGTGTTTTACTGCTGCCGGGTACGCTGTACGCTCCCGGCTATAACCACTTCCGCATCGGCTTTGGGCGCAGGTCTCTGCCGCAGTGTGTCGAACATTGGGAGAACTGGATCATGGCAAGGCATTGATTCGCAGGGCGTTGGAACTGATTGCCTGTTTTTAGCGTTCTATCTGCTGATCTCTTACCTCGATCAGCGCACCAGATTGGGGTCGACAACATACTGCCACCAGTTACAGGCAATACCGAGATGCTCGCCCATGAAATGCGGCAGGTGCTTCAGCCACCAGCGGTGATGTTCGCGGATGTCGCCGTTGCCCCATTCGCGGCAGTCCACCACCCGCGCCGTCCCCTCATCAATTTTGGGAAACCTGTACCAGTTGTCACAGCGGCTCAAGACAGGGGTGTGGTTACCCCAGTCGTAGTCGCGCTGGCTGTTGGGGGCAAAATGAACGCTGCCCACTTCCGCCATGCCGGGAGCGATTTTGTCGTAGCGGATAAAACGCTTCCAGAGGTTGCGCTCTGCTGGTTGGCGGCGATAGACCTGTTCCATGATGGATTCAACCCGGTGACCAAAGGACTCCAGCATTTCGCCGACGCCGCGCTCGTAATTAAAACCCATGATGATAAAACGGCGATTGCAAGGGACAGCCGGCTCCAGCGGCGGAGCATTGCACCAGAAAGCATCTGAACCAACCATGCGCGATTCATAGAAACCGGAAAAGGGCGGTCCAAACAGCCATACCTCATCGTAGCGGCTGGCGTTGATGCCTTCGAGAATATGGAAGTTCTCTAGAATGAGCTGGTAATCTGCCTCGTCGGGCTGGTGGAAGCCGCTCTTGATTTTCCAATGTTGAACGTAGGCATCGCTGGTATAGACGAACCCATCTTTTTTAGCCGGCAGATAATTCAAATCGTGGCGTTCGACGATGAGATAATTTAAATAGCCATAGCTGCACTCGCGCAGGTCTTCAATATAACCATTCATCAATTCCTGCGGATCATTCCAGTTCAAGACTCTGGTCAACAGCTCACCGCCGGCGCTGGGAACGGTTGGGTTAAAGACCAGCACCAGCACCTTACACTCGACCGGCTCGGGGAGCAGTCCCGGCGGTATCGGCGGAACAGGCTGCGGGCGGGCGAAAAGACCAGCCAAAAAACGCTTCAGTTTTTCCCAAAAGTCCATTGTTGTCTCCCTCAATTTGGTTTCGGGCTTATGAGATGATTGTAGTGAAAATTTCATCAAAAGAAAAGAGGGCGGAGGGAGGGAAAAATCAAACAAAGCGGTCCCTCGCGCTTTGATATACTGCATACATGCTGGAGATTTCGCCTTTCATCCAGCTTCGCCCAGCCCGATGAACATGCTGCCTGCCAGCACGACCAAGACCCACAGCGGGAACGAAATACCCAGCGGCTTGCGCCAGAACAAGAAATCCACCAGCCAGGCAAAAGCCAGCGCTGCCAGCCAGAAGCGCCAGGCATGGCGAAAGGATGTACTCATTGGGAAGTTCCTCCCTTTACCAGGGAACGATCAGCGTCACCAGCCAGGAAGCAATGATGATCACCGCCAGCGCGGCGAAGAGGATTTTCTGCCAGCGCCGCGAACGTTCCTGCGGATTGACAGATGTCTTTTTGCGAATCGCTTTACCTGCCATATCTCAAAAACCTCTGACAGGGTGAAGTATATCACCTTTATTCTTTATAAGGTCAGCGGCTTGCCGGCGCGTTTGGGCAAGCTTCGGCAGTGCATTTGCGTTCGTCCAACGGTTGAGAATTTCTTACAAACTTCTTACGCAACAGTTCTTGACAGAAATGGGCATTTTGGTTAGGATAAACTTACCGAGCGGTCAGTAAGTAAAACTACTTAAAGTTAGGAGGAACGATGGACGACAAAACACGCAAACAAATTTTACTGGTGCTTTTTCTAGGGGTATTGATGGGGGCGCTGGATATTGCCATTGTTGCGCCTGCCCTGCCCTCAATTCAAAAGTTCTTTAACATTGGCGACCGCATTTTGACCTGGACATTCACCATATATGTATTGTTCAACCTGGTGGGTACGCCGCTCATGGCAAAGCTTTCGGACCGCTATGGACGCCGCACCATTTATATCCTGGATGTAGCGCTCTTTGCTGTTGGTTCGCTGATTGTCGCCCTCTCGCCTGCGGGCTTATTCGGCGTTTTGCTGGCAGGGCGCGCCTTACAAGGCTTTGGTGCGGGCGGCATCTTTCCAGTTGCCAGCGCAGTGGTCGGCGACACTTTCCCGCCTGAAAAACGCGGCAGTGCTTTGGGATTGATCGGCGCCGTTTTCGGGCTGGCTTTTCTGGTGGGTCCCATTCTTGGCGGAATCATCTTAAGCTTTGCCGGCTGGCAATGGTTATTCTTGATTAATATTCCTGTTGCGGCGGTGGTGATCGGCATGGGGCTTAGACAGCTCCCTGCTACTCGCCCTGCTGTTCGGCTTCCTTTTGACAGTGCCGGTATGGCAACACTCGGCGTGGCGCTGGCTGCTTTGGCGTTCGGCTTGAATCAAATGGATACTCAGAATTTCTTTCCAAGTTTGCTCTCGCTCAATGTTCTGCCTGCCTTGCTGGTCAGTATCATCCTGCTGTTCCTTTTTGGACGTGTGGAAAGAAAGGCGCAAGACCCGGTTGTCAACCTGAGCCTGTTCAAAAGCCGTCAAACTGTACTGGCGAGCATATTGTCCGCCGGTGCTGGGTTGGGTGAAGTCGGCATGGTCTTCATTCCCGCTTTGGCTGTAGCTGCTATGCCCAAAGTGGTTAACGAGCAAAACGCCAGTTATCTGTTGCTGCCGGTCGTGTTGGCAATGGCGATTGGCTCGCCGCTGGCGGGGCGGCTGCTGGATAAATTGGGCTCGAAAATGGTTGTCCTGGCGGGGACGGTCCTGCTTGCCGCAGGTATGCTCCTGTTGAGCGGCGGACTGGCTTATCTGCTTGGAGGCTTCATCGCTTCCGGGGTTATCATTGGATTAGGGCTTAGCTCTCTGCTGGGCGCGCCAATGCGCTACATCATGCTCAACGAAGCTTCTGCCGAAGAGCGCAGCGCTGCGCAGGGGATCATTACACTGTTTACCAGTATTGGGCAGATGGTCAGCAGCGCAGTGGTTGGCGCAGTGGCAGCTTCGATGGGCGGCGGCGTGCGGGGGTACACTTCTGCTTACCTGGTGATTGGTATCATTGCCGTTCTGATGGTGTTCCTGGCACTTGGGTTGAAAAATCAACAGCAGGAACGCGCTTCACAGGGACGTGTCCCATCTTCCGCAATTGCTGATTAAGGTAAAATTAACCTGATGAGCGCCTCCGAGACCGGCTTGCGCGAGCAAATTTTGAAAACCGCTATGCAACTGTTCATTCAGCAAGGCTACCGCGGGCTGGCGATGCGTCAAATCTCGGAGGCGCTGAACATCTCAAAAGCCGCATTGTATTACTACTTTCAAAATAAAGAAGAACTGTTTCTCGCTATTCTGAACAGTTATCTTGAAGAGATTGAAACTGCCATAGACGCCCTTGAAACGCAGACCGAATCCAGCACAGAACAAATCCGCCGTTTTGTGAAGATGGTGCTTGAGCAGCCGGCGGAGCAGCGCGCCATCATCCGCCTGGCGAGCCAGGAGATGACGCAGCTCAGTGCGGCTTCGCGCGAACAGTTCGGACGTATGTATCACGAAAAATTCATCGGAAAGTTAAAGGCGCTTCTCCAAAGAGGGATGCAGCGGGGAGAACTTTATGCCCTAAACGCTGAAACTGCCACTTGGGCTTTGTTGGGCATCATGTATCCGTACTTTTACCCGGTTCATAGCGGCAGCCGTCCAATTGCGCCCGAAACGATCGAAGAGCTTATCCATATTTACCTGCATGGTTTGAGCAAACCGCCCGGCGCTTGAAATATTTGTGTTGCTCTTATGCAAAATAGATGTTCGTTGAACGGTATGGCGCACAGGAGAAACCGCTTTGTTTTTCTCTCAGGCTTTCAGATATAAAAACCGGGTGCGCACCGCACATGCACACCCGGGGACCAAGGGGGAATTTGCCCGGCGCGGGGATGGTCAGAGGCTGTGCCCTCTTTCCAGGCGGCGCAGGACAAAAGGAGAGGAGGACTGTGTATTGCGGATCGCGGTCACCCAGCCGATGGCGCGCAGGCTCCAGCCGCGCAGATGCGCAAGGTAGAAATGCACATCGTGCTGAGCGGCTTTTCGTGAACGGCTCGTTCGTTTGAGCAGGGAGCGCCGCAGGTCAGCCGCAGTGCTGCCGGGAAAGCTGGTATAACCGTGTCCGATCGTCTCTAGAATGTGCGAATCGCTTCCGCCCACCGCTGCAAGGTTCAGCTCTTGCGCCAGTTCGAGCGCCATATCGTTCGTATGAGGGAAAATTAAGCCGTAATTGAATGTCTCAATGCCGATCAGCGCATCAGCAACGCCGGGAACCTCAAGCGCCTGACGAATATCATCGCCTTTAATGCTGTTGGTGCCGGCAGCGTAAGGATGCGCCGCTACACAAATGCCGCCCTGTTGGCGCACTCGCAGAGCGGTTTCCGCCAGCGGCAGCCCGGCGGGAATGGTTTCCTGAATAAAATACGCCAGCAGATGCCCTGCCTTGGTGCTGATTTCTTCGCCGGGGATGACCTGAATGCCGTAGCGCGGCGCCAGCCGCAGGGCTTCTTTTGCTCCGGCGGTTTCGTTGTGATCGGTGATAGCGATGACATCCAGCCCGGCATGGTATGCTGCCTGCTGCAGAACCGCCTCAACTGTGCAGGTGCCGTCATAGCTGTAAATGGTGTGAACATGCAAATCTGCTTTACCCATAGAAAATGTATCCTTGAGGTTTCTTAGTTTCGTTAGGCTGATGG
This sequence comes from Anaerolineaceae bacterium, assembly GCA_034434695.1. Lineage (GTDB taxonomy): Bacteria > Chloroflexota > Anaerolineae > Anaerolineales > Anaerolineaceae > DYEC01. The sequence goes on along the minus strand of DAOTYY010000021.1, from coordinate 3,628 downwards.
TACCTCAAGGAGATTAAGCGTCCGTAAAGGGCGATTAAAGATTTGGTTTAGATTTGGTTAGAAAGCGGCTAATGTTCTTCCGTTTTTGGGGGTGGACTGTCTATCTTGCCGCGTCGAAGATGCAGGATGAGCCAGCCTGCCAGCGCCGGCAGAGCAAACGCCAGCGCCGCCCAGCTATCTGCCCGCAGCCCCAGCCAGCGCAGGGTCGGGTCGGTGCGCAGGAGTGAGAAGAGAAAGGTATGCGTCATCAGCGCCAGCAGGGTCAGGCAGGCTTTTTCGCCGGCAAGGATAGCAGGCTCAGGAGGCAGGCGCAGTTCCAGTGCACCGTACATCAGCGCCAGCGTGAGCGCCGCCAGCACTTGCAGAGGCAGACGGCGCGCCACTACTCCTGTTTCATCTGCCGCCGGCAATCCCCACCAGGCGCCTTGTGTATGGATGCCATAAGCACAGCCCGCCGTCCAGCACGCCAGCCAGACCAGAATGGTGAACGGCGGGAGCAGCGGCGTCAGCCCATCCGCCAGCACAACCAGCCGCTCGCCGCTGGCACGGGCGATCACTGGCAAAGCCAGCAGCGCCCCTGCCAGCGCCCCGGGCCAGTACAGCCCTCCCAGCCAGAGCTGCGGCGCTTCCAAAAGATGCTGGCGGTAGTAGGCGAAATGGAGCAGGACATACCCCAGCCGCGCTCCCAGCAGCCCGCCCAGCAAGAGCACCAATCCCTGCCGCGCCCGCCGCGCCGCCAGAGCGGGCAGTGCTGTCTGGATCACCTGCCACAGCCCCAGCGCCGCGCCCAGCCCAACCAAAACGGCATAACGGTTCATGTATTCAACGCTTGTTTACTTTTCTATCCCACCAGTCCCACGCCGATCAAGCGCCCGATGCCAAAAGTGATTGCCGCCGCCGCCAATCCAAAGATAACCATGCGCAAACCGGAGTACAGCACCGGACGCCCGGTCATCAGCGTGCTGGCAGCGCCAAGCAGAAACAGCCCCAGTGCGCTCATCACAATACTGACGATGACGGCGGTCATCCCGCTTAGAAAGGTGAAAGCAATCACCGGGATAACTGCTCCTATCGAGAACAGGATAAACGAGGTGATCGCCGCTTCCCAGGCAGAACCGCCCAGTTCCTTGGGGTCAACGCCCAGCTCTTCGCGCGCCAATGTGTCTAAGGCGCTTTCGCTGTTGGCGATGATCTGCGAGGCAAGCAGGCGCGCCTGTTCCGGCTTCAGTCCGCGCGCTTCGTAAATCAACGCCAGTTCCAGTTCTTCCTCTTGAGGGGTGACGGCGATTTCTTCGGCTTCGATGGCGATTTGATGTTCATACAACTCACGCGAACTTTGCACTGAGAGCCATTCACCCAGCGCCATTGAGATGGACCCCGCCAGCATTCCTGCCAGCCCGGCGATCAGGATGGAGCGGTTGTCCAGCGCCGCGCCTGCCACGCCCATCACCAGGCTGAGGTTGGAGACCAGCCCATCGTTGGCGCCCAGCACGGCAGCGCGCAATGCGTTTCCGCCCACTGAACGGTGCCGCCCTTCCAGCGCCGCCAGCGCCCCGCCTTCAAAACCGCCGCTGGTACGGGTAATCTGCTGAATCAGCCGGGCGTGCGATTGTTCGTCCGCCTGCATTTTTTGAGCGCCCGCTTCGCGGCTGTAATCGCCGCTGCCGCGGTCTTCCATCGCTTTCATGCCAGGCAAGACCATTTCTGCGCCAAAGCGCCGTCCCAGCCAGGCAAGAATGCGTGCCCGCCAGTGCGGGCGGAATTGCGGCACCGTGCCGCCGAGTTCTTGGATACGCGCCGCCCAGTGTGCGGCATGACCCCGCTCGGCGTCCGCCATGCGGCGGTACACATCGGCAATACGTTCGTCCTTTTCAACCTCGCTTAAGACCTGATACAGCATGGCGCTGTTCAGTTCATCATTCCAAAAGGCAAGGTAACGTTTCAGTTTGTCTTCATTCATAAAACAACAAGCCCTCCAATGAGCTGCAATTCGGTTTTTTTGTCTGCCGCTATGACGGCAAAATCGGATAGGTGCTGCCGCCAAAAGGAAAGACCAGCACATTCGCCTGTGCCGGAAAACGGCGGCGGGCGCGCTGTAAGCCCTCTTCGACGGTATTCACAAAGGTTACAAAAGGTAAGCGCTCATGGATTTCCTGCGGGATGGTCGGGGCGTAGAGCAGTAAATCGGCTTGGCGCATGGCTTGCAGGGCAAAGTAGAGGAAAAAGCGGTCTTCCTCGCCCATGCCTTTGAGCTTCAGGCGCGGCACGCGCGGCAGCAGCAGCGGCGCCAGCAGTTTCAGCATTCTGCGCCCGACCGGCAGCTTGCGGTTCGCCAGTCCAAACACGCCCACACCTTCATCCGCTTTGACCAGCGTGAGCATCACTCCGCCGTGTTTGACGGCGCGGATGGTGTTTGCCAGCGCTTTAACGCCCTGCCGCAGGTCCTGATCCATTGGGTGCGAATCGGTGATGACCACATCCGCCGGCGCAGGAACCCTGACGCCGTAGATGGCAGCGCTGACTTCGGCGCCGGCGCGGTGAGCGGCAATTGGGTCGCCGCTGACCACGCGTACCACCTCCAGCGCGCTGTTCAATACGGCATTGACGATGAACACCGGCGGCTTGAGCATTCGTCCGCATTCTTCCAGGTCCATGCGCATCGGGTTGCGGTCGATCGGTTGACCGACCATGTTGAAGGTTTCGGGGGTGCAGTTCAGGGCGTGGTTGTGGGCAATCGTCTGGCGTGCCGCTACGCCGGGGAACAGATTTTTATAGCCGCCGCCAAAGCTGGCGATAATATGCGGCTCAATACAGCCAATCGAGATGACCAGATCGGCTTCTGCCACTGTCTTATTCAGCAGTACCGGCGTCCCGCGCGAACTGACGCCCAGATTCGCCAGTCGTGCCGGGTCATCGCAATCCGGCGATTCCCAGTTCATCTGGCTCAACCAGTTCCCGTCCAGACGCCGCGCCAGTTCTTCGGCGTCCATCGGGCGGTGTACGCCCAGCGCCGGCACTACCGTCACCTGGGAAAGTGCCACCCCGGCGCGCTGTAATTCTTCCACCACCGCCGGCAGGATTTTGGCGACCGGCGTCGGACGGCTGCCGTCGTCCACCACCAGCGCAATCTTCATACCCGCTTTTGCCAGATGAGAGAGCGGCGCCATGCTGATCGGCGAAGCCAGACTGCGCCGCGCTTCTTCCAGCGTATCCGCCGCGGCGGGCAGGGCAGAAGGCTCCAGGCGCGTCACCTGCCATTCCGCCGGCAGGTCCATCGTTAACTCTTTTTTTCCCCAAGGAAGCGATACAGATTGCAGGTTCACATTTCACCTCGTTTTTTGAACGAAAAGGACTTTGGGTTAATTTTACCCCCAACTGCCGATTAAAACGCCAAACGCCAGGGTGAGGGGGGCACCCAAGCGTTTGACTGCGCTTAATATACCAGCCTTCTCAAAAAAATGCAAGGGGTGAGGGATGATTTTAATCTTAAAATCTCACCTTACGCAGCCAATTGAACGGGATTGAGTTCCCGAAGAGCAGCGTAAGCCGATTGGATAGCGCGTACGTACAATTTTGATTTGAGAGCAAAGTGATTGAGTTTGGTGTTGCCTTTGAGCAGTTCAAGTTT
>DAOTYY010000020.1:0-19950 GCA_034434695.1 Anaerolineaceae bacterium | reverse complement strand
AACTTGAACTGCTCAAAGGCAACACCAAACTCAATCACTTTGCTCTCAAATCAAAATTGTACGTACGCGCTATCCAATCGGCTTACGCTGCTCTTCGGGAACTCAATCCCGTTCAATTGGCTGCGTAAGGTGAGTTTATAACTACGACTATTGCAGACGCTGAGGATGCTGGAGAGCCTTACAGGTGGCTGAGAGAATGTTCCAGATTAGCTTTTCGAACGTAACACCCGATTCAGAATGGGATCAGTTTGTTGAAAGAGTGCCATACGGTCAATACTCCCAAACCAGTCTGTGGGCGCAGGTTAAGGCGGTGCAGGGCTGGCAACCAGTACGGATACTCGTTAAGGATTCGAACCGAATTGTGGCTGGCGTTCAGGTACTGACCAAATCACTTCCTGTTGCAGGTAGGGCCGGGGTTATCTGGCGAGGACCGCTGAGAGAAACGAATAATCCAGAGCTTGACAGAACATTGTGGCGGGCACTGGTGCACCTTTGTCAGCGCGCTCACATATACTATCTTGCCCTCGACTTTCCTGCGGATGATAACTCATTCATTCGTTCTGCGGAAACTCATGGTTTTCGCGAAACCCTCCTGGGTGACATAGACAGCCGGGCAGAAGTTGTCGTTGATTTATCTCTTGATTTAGAGGAGGTTTTTCATCGGATATCCAAGAACCGACGCAAACTGATCCATCGCGGTGAGGTACGCGGTGTCCATGTTCGAGAAGGTAATGAAAAGGACATTTCGCTTTTCTATCAGCTTCATGCCCGTAGTGCCGAAAGGCTCGGTTTTGCGCCGTATTCTCAGGCGTTTTTTGAGAAGCTCTGGCAGGTTTTTGCATCCTTGCAGCAAATTAAATTGTTTGTTGCCGAGTATGAAGGGCAACCGCTTAGCGCGCAGATCAACCTTCTGTTTCGCGATACGGTGATCGCTTACAAAATTGGGTGGGCAGGGGAACATTCTGAGTTGTATCCAAATGATGAGATACACTGGCACGCGATTCGCTGGGCGAAGTTGCATGGGTACAGGTGGTTTAACTTTATGGGAATTGAGACCCCGGTCGCTGACGCTTTGTTGCATGGCCGTCCGATCCCGGATGAATACGCACATACCTACAGCAGTTACAAGCTCAGCTTCGGTGGTCAGCTCGTGTTTTATCCGCCAACGTATGAAAGAATTTTCTTGCCGGGCGGGAATTGGTTGTATTGGACGCTTTTCCCACGCTTGAAGGAAATTTCTCTGGTGAAACGGGCGATTAAAAGTCTGAGAGGCGCTTCTGCCATGTGACAGATTGAACCTGTTGGTTTACAATCAGGTAGAGGGCATTACAAATGTTGCAAACTTTGACGCTTGACGACCTGCGCTGGATGGATTTTATTCATTCCAGACGAGAGGCGCATATTTTTCATCATCCTTGCTGGCTTAAAAATCTGGAGCAGGTTTACGGGTATCGCGGGTTTTTCCTGGCGCTATTGAACAAAGAAGGACAAGTGAGCGCAGGATTGCCGATGATGGAAGTGAGCAGCCCTTTAACTGGGAGACGATGGGTTTCTGTACCTTTTTCTGATCACTGTGCGCCATTGTATGAGGGCAAAACAGCGCTGGAGGAATTAACCAGTGGATTAGTGGATCTTGCAGCGCAAAAAGCAATTCCCCGAATGGAATTGCGCTGGTCATATCCGGCGCGAGAAAAGATTTACTGTGAGGTCCAGCATGTATGGCATACGCGCCAATTGGATGCAAATGCCAATCCAGACATACTTTTTGAGGGATTATCAAAAAAAGTTCGCAAGTATGTCCGCTCCTCGATTAATCGTGGTGTTCGAGTTGAAATCGGCTCATCTGAAGCCGACATGCGTCGTTTCTATACGCTGATGGTACAGACGCGTCAGCAACATGGCGTTCCAGTGCAACCCTGGCGGTATTTTGCTGGATTGCAAAGGAATTTGCTGGCACAAGGTTTGGGGTTTATTTTGCTTGCCTATCATGAAGATACCTGTCTTTCCGGTATTGTGGCTCTACACTGGCAAAATACACTTACGCTGAAGTATGGGGCGTCTCTTAAGCAAAGCGAGGAAGACCTGCGAGAGCTGCGTCCCGGTTATCTTTTGGAGTGGGAAGCGCTTCGTTGGGCTTGTGAAAATGGGTATACAATGGTGGATGTGGGAAGAAGTGGATTGCAGGATGAGGGTTTACGTGACTATAAAAATCGCTGGGGGTATCAGGAGCAGCCGCTGGCATATTGCAGTATTGGCGGCAAATTATCTTATACTGCCCCTGGCAGGCTGATGCGTCTTATGAATGGTGTGATTCGCCATTCGCCTGCTATTGTCTGCCGGGTAGCGGGCGAACTCCTCTACAGGCATTTTGGATGAACAAGAATCTCTGGTCAGCTAATCATCCTGCAGCTTTTTGGCGCTGCCTGTCCCCGGTTTCTGAACAGGAATGGGAAGAGGCGATTCGCTGCGCCGCGCCCGTGCTTGGACTTTCGTCTCAGGCTGAAGATATCCATGCTTTGCTGGAGTGGACCCTGGGAGAGGGACAATTTGGCGTGGACCGCTGGAGGTTAAGCTCTGTCAAACGTCTGTATTATCTGCTCAAGCCATTGCTCCCGCGCAAACTAACGCGCGTGATGCGCCGTTTTTATGGGGAAAGCAAACAGCGCCGTTTTCCGCTTGGTTGGCCAATTGAAGACCGCTATGCCCGCTTTCAATGGTCTATAATGCGCCGCATCATTGAGAACAAAGGTGGCTACTCACTTCCTTTTCTTCATTTCTGGCCTGAGGGGCAACATCTGGCACTGGTGCTAACCCATGATGTTGAGACTGCCGAAGGACAGCGCTTTGTCTTGCGTGTAGCCGATCTGGAACAACAATTTGGATATCGTTCTTTATTCAATTTTGTTCCAGAACGATACCAGTTGGATCGAACAACCATACAGGAATTGCAAGAGCGCGGATTTGAGATCGGAATACATGGTCTTAAGCATGATGGTCATCTTTTTTCTTCTTACACAGAATTTTCCCGTCGCGCGCAGAAGATCAACCAATACTTAAAAACGTTTCATGCCGTTGGTTTTCGTGCACCACTAACACATCGGCAACCTGAATGGATGCAAATACTCGAGATCGAGTATGATCTTTCTTTCTTTGATACTGACCCTTACGAACCATTACCCGGTGGGGTGATGAGTATCTGGCCCTTTATGATTGGACATTTTATAGAATTGCCGTACACGCTTCCACAAGATTACACCGTGACCAATATTTTGAGCGAAACAACGCCTAAAACGTGGTTGAACAAGGTGGATTTTTTGGAAAAGTATTACGGTATGGCGCTGGTCAATACCCATCCGGATTATCTTATTCGTCGTGAGAATTGGGTTGTGTATACCCGTTTCCTGGAGGTAATGAAGGAGCGGTCAAATTACTGGCATGCGCTGCCTCGAGAGGTCGCTTCCTGGTGGCGAGGCAGAATGCGGGCTAAGACAACAGATGACCTTCCACAAGCGGTCGAGGGTGCTCTACACTTGAGCGATGGTAGTCTGGTTGTCACAGCTAAAAACTGATGGGCTTATGGCTAAACAGAAACCATTTCGGGTGTGTATGCTGGTGCATCAAAACTACTATCTGGATGCGCGGGTGATTCAATATACGGAAGGGCTTGTACTTTCGGGTATCTCTGTGGATATCGTTTGTGTGCCGGAGAAAGGAGCTCACCATCCGCGGTCTGATGAACGAATTCGCGTGTACTCTATTCCAGTCAAGAGAATGCATGGTGGTCTGATTTCTTTACTTGCCGAGTACGTTCTTTCTCTTTTCTTTTACAGTATCTGGTTGATAGTTCTGCATCTTCGAAACCGCTATCAGGTGATCCATGTTCACAACATGCCGGATTTTTTGGTTTTTGCGGCTTTGATTCCGCGATTGCTTGGCGCCCGACTGATTCTAGACATTCACGATCCGACGCCGGAATTTTACCAATCGAAGTACCGTGAACGAGAAGAGCATATCTTGATTTCTCTATTGAAGCTTCAGGAGCGTCTGTCCATTGCGCTGGCGCATCATGTGGTTACTGCTAATCCCCACTTCAAAGATAATCTCGTCTCAAGGGGTATTCCGGCGGAGAAGATAACGGTGATCACCAATCAACCCGACCCGCGCGTGTTTGATCGTGCAGCTTTTCTGGCGGAGCGTCAGAAAGTGCATGACCGTTTTACGCTCATCTATCCGGGGACGATTGCACCGCGTTATGGTCTGGATGTGGCGATTCGCGCTGTCCCAGAGCTGGTAAAGTATATTCCTGAGCTTCGTCTTTTGATCATCGGTCCACTTTCAGATCACGCAGTTGAGTTGATGCAACTGGCGGATACGTTGGGCGTATCAGATTATGTTGAGTTTCGTCATCCGATACCTCTGGAAGAAGTACCGCATCAGATGGCGCTGGCAGACGCGGGGATATATCCTGCATTGCCTGACCCCCACATGTCCATTGCTATTCCCGGCAAGGTATTGGAATATGCGGTGATGGGGCTTCCAATTGTCGCTTCACGTCTTCAGATATTGGAAGAACTATTCCCTGACGAATCCACTTTGTTTTTTGAACCGGGAAATGTTGAACAGTTTACCGCCTGTGTTTTGAGGTTGTACCGAGCCCCTGCTTTGAGGTCCGAGCTGGTTGCTCGTGCAGATCGTGTGCTGGCAGAAAGCCAAAGCTGGGAACGCGAGCGTGAACGTTATCTGGCGCTTATTCGCCAGTTGGTTAAGTACGATGGAGATTTCAGGAAAGGAGAACAGGGTTATGGCTAATCCATCCTATTATGTGCATCCGACCGCCCTGGTCGAAACAACACAAATTGGAAAAGACACTCGCATCTGGGCATTTACACATGTTATGAATGGCGTCTATATTGGCGAGAACTGCAATATTGGCGACCATTGTTTTATTGAAAAAGGCGCTGTTATTGGCAATTGCGTGACCATCAAGAACGGCAATATGTTATTTGAGGGCGTTACCCTTGAGGACGGGGTTTTTGTTGGTCCATATGTATTTTTCACCAATGACCTGTACCCGCGTTCTCCGCGTTTACCTGAGGCGCATGAGCGCTATGAGTCTCATGATTGGTTCAAACCAACTTTGGTTAAGTATGGTGCCACGCTGGGCGCCGGCGCGGTCATTTTAGCAGGTGTTACCATTGGTGAGTTTTGTACGGTTGGGGCAGGCGCAGTCGTGACACGTGATACCTTGCCCTACTCTTTGGTTACCGGCAACCCTGCACAGCAGCGTGGCTGGGTTTGTAAGTGCGGCTTGAAGCTGCGGCTGGTAGAAAATCAGGCTGTATGTGCTTCTTGTGGACAGAAGTACCGGCTGAGTGACGGACGTCTCTCGCCTGTTTGACAGTATATCGTTAAAGCCTTATAAACAAAACAAAGGCTGCCCCACTAGTGGGCAGCCCTGCTTTGTAGTCAGTGGCTAACTTCGACGCCCGCCTCTAGCAGTTTGAATGGCCGCCAGGATCAGAATAATCACACCTATACCAAGCAATCCATAAAGGACATAGGTAATCACCCCTCCTCCAGTTTGGGGTTTAGATGTTGGAACATAAGGCTCAACTGGAGAGGCGCTTGTGGCGGCTTGGGTCGCCTGCACGGTTTCAAGTGGCATCTGAGTTCCTGTGATGGCTCCTCCGACACGTTCAAGAGCAATAGCCAGCGCAAAGGAGCGATAGGCGCGGATGGTGGTTTCGCCGATAAATACCACATCACCAAAGAAATCTCCTAGAAACTCGGAACGCGTTGCTTTGTCCACTGCCCATTGATAACCCTGCTCTGACGTGCCAGAAATCAGAGTAACACCTGCGAGCTTGTTCCAAGGAGCTGAAAGAACTTCAACCACACCGATATTTGCGCTTGCTGGCAATCGGTAAACCGCGCCGTTAACTTCCTGTTTCAGTGAGTCTTCACCTTCAACGAAGGGTTGAGGCAGTGCATCGTTCAAACGGGCTATTTGCGGATTGGTGCTTGGTCTTCCGAGGATCACTACATTCAAATCGCTGCGGTCGCGGAAATCAAAGTTTGCATCCTGGGTGACTTTGAAGTCAAAGTAGGGAGCACCAATCTGACCCAACAAGCGGCTCAGGTTCGCCAGTGCCCGTAAATCCAAATCGGTGGATTGAGGGGGCATGGAGAATAAAACATCGGGTTGAAATGCCAGATAATAAAAGGGATGGGAAAGCGGTTGAATAGCATCCGGGTCAGTCACAATTGTGTGGGGCAGATTGAGCCAGCTTGTATCGCGAATACTGACCCAAAACGAGCGCGGGCGGTAGTGACAAATTAGATTGGAAGCGCTGATAACCTCAATTCTCAAGAAGTTAGCACTGCCCACGATCAGGTCTTGTTTGTTGATAGGAAATACAATTTGTTTTTCTCCGCGTCTGGCATCAATCACGGTTGAACTGATTGGTCGCCCATTGAGGTAAAGTGCAATGCTCGAAGTTGCCTGATCGAGGTTATCCGAATTGGTAAAATTCATGACGAATTGCTGACCATCCTGCATTTCCCAGTTGCGCGGAATGTAAAATGCAAAGGTCAGGGTTCGATCACCGATGCCGTAGACTGGTCGTTCCACGTATCCCAGATCTTTGAGGGTGATAACGTCAGAGAGGGGTTTGGGTTTTGGAGGTAAGCTGCCCTCCTTGATAATGGACAGGAAACCTTCCTGTCCGATGGTCTGACCACCCAGACTTTGTGCTGCCAGCAAGACAGCTTCATCGGTACTCCCGGTGATGGCTAGAACGCTGTTATACGGATTGAAGGGCGAGGCTGCAATTTGCAGAATGCCGTCGCCAGCAGGTATAGGTTGTAATGTGCTGTTATTAATGATACTTCCGCCCCCATAACTGGTTGAGAAGATATTCGCTTTGTAAAGGGATTGCAAGAATGTGTTTTTGTCTGGCCTGCCAATCACAATGAAACTCGAGTTTGACAACAGATTGCGCGTGGCTTGTGAGGCACGGATGAGTTCCAGCTTTAGATTAGTGCCAGCGTTCTTACCGAACAAACCGGAGACGATGGCTGCTGTGCTCAGGTCATTGTCGGTGGGGGTGTCAGGCACGATAACATAGAGTGTTTCAGGCAGAAATGAATTTTGAACCAGCGGCGCCGGGAAGAAACCCAGATCCAGTGCGGGAACAATGGGCGAGAAGTTTAATTTGATGTTTGAGTCGTCTTTGATGGTGAGGATACCATTATAGAGGCAATAGGGGTCACGATCGTTGACGTATTCCAGGCGAATAAAATATTCGTTGGTGGGGTTGGTGCGCAGAGCAGAAGCCGCGCTGGGAATGGGAAATGTGTAATAGTTGTCGTTACCCGAAACTGGTGAGAAGGAAGCAGCGTAAAGCTCATTCACATAAACTACTAATGAAGCCCTGTAACCTGCGTACAACTCCGGCGACAAATAAGAGCGGCTTTGGGGAACACCTGTTGCCGAGCCGGGAGGGCTACTGTAATCATCTACCAGGTCGTAGTGCAAAGTAATATAGTTTTCACCTTTCAATTCCCATTGTGCAGGCAGGCGAAAATAAATCTCGGTGATGGAAGGATAAGTCATGACAAATGTCGGCTGTTCAATATCACTAAAGGTAAACTGTGCCGTATTGCTGAATTTGTTCACTTCTGGCAAAGGCGTGACCGTTGCCAGTGAGGAAATGCTCGCTTGTTGCGTCGGTGCGACAGTTACTACCTGCGGATTGCCTGGGGCGGGGGTTGGGGTGACGGGCTGACTGCCCTGCGGCTGGGGTCCAGCCAACGTAGAAGCCGCTTGCCCCAAAGTGATGTTTGCAATGAATATCAACGTCAAGGCTAAACAACTGATTTTGATGATTGAGAAAATTGTCCGTTTCATAATTATTACCTCTCCATTCTTCATAACTAAGCAAGGCAGCGTGCTTCTTATTTTGGCTGCAAGGATTGTTTTTTGCTTTGACTACTGACTTCCCGTTCTGTTTTCATTTCCGTTTTTATTGTGGCGGACAGTTCACCTTCTGCTTTGTTTAACACTGCACGGAATGTCAGAGCATCTTGCGGAAATGATGCGATGCCGTAAGTGAAAGAAATCCCCAGTTCTCGAATAGCCCTTTCTTGAAGACGGTTGGCAAGCATTCTAGCATTTTCTGGTGGCGTTTCAGGAAAGAGCACTAATACTTTTGAGCCTTTGTCCAGACTGACAACCATATCTGACTGACGAATTTGCTCACTGATGGACTTGGTCAATCGTGCAGAGAGATATTTTGTCTTGATGCGCTGAGCAATGTCTTCGATAGCTCGATTGGGGCTTGCATTGATTTGTCCAATAATGTCCACTTTCGAATCGATAACCAAAGCCGAAATTGGGTAGTTGTACCGCCGGCCGCGATTGAACTCACCCTCGACCATATCTGAAACTTGATTCAAGTCAAAGATTTGACGCTTACTTTGTCCCAATATCGAAATATTGATCAAGTCTTCGAGCTCGGATAAATATTGTGTAAATCGGTGTGTCAGGTAGATGCCGAGATTTAGTAGACCCAGCTCAACGATCACCCCATAGAGCCGGTCGCTTTCATTTGGGGAAACAGTATTCTGTCTGATAATAAGCCTCAGGGCGATATAAATGATGCTGAAGGTCAACATCAGCAACAATTGTGGCATCTGACGCAAAGAAGAAATGATCAAGCAAAGTATCACAACGGTGCTAATGAAGAAGTAAACCAGAGGATGAAGTTCAAGCCAAGTCTGACCATTGAACCCGATCTGATCCAAATTAAGAGCGATTGCCAGATATAGCAAAATCCACAAGAGCAAGCTGGTTATCTTATTCATGCTGGACCTCCCGCGCGATTAGAATGACGCAGGATGATTACTTCACTGGTTCCGATGACAAAAGTCAATACCGGGATCCAATACAGGGACATGGTGATTGCATGGGCATTAGCGCCAATAACAATAGCCAGGATGGATAAAGCACTTCCCAATACCATGCCACGCAGAGATACATCCGCAATGGACCGCCAAGACCGCAATCCGTGCCAGACAAATCCCAGAAGGAACCAGAGATAGAAGAAAAAGCCTACCAAACCAGTTTTCATTGCCACCCAGAGATGGCTGTTGTGAACAAAATGTCGTCCATCAGACCAGTAACCGTCCACCTCCATTAACAAAGGGCGATAATTAGCCCCCAATCCAAGCCCCATAACCGGGTGAGACCAGACCTGTGGGAGGCCATATTCGTATTCAAAGCTGCGCCAGAGCAGCGTACTGGTGTTGGGGTCGCGGTAAAGTCCGCTTGCTGTCACCGAGAAGAGGCGGCCCCCGAAGGCGCGCAGGAAAGTCGCTGGTCCGGATTCGGGCAAGAGGATCAGTATCGCACTGATCAAGAATACGCCCAATAAGATAACCGCCAAAGACCAGTAGAACAGTTTTTGCCGCTCCTGTTTCCCGACCAGAAGGGCTGTCATTCCAATGACAAAAAACGCCATCAGCCAGTGTGTACGGTTGAAAGTCATCAAAAAACCGGTGCCAATGATGCCCCACTGGATCAAATCGGTTATCTTGCGAATGCGTAATCGGTCAATGAATAGCATGACCGATTTGAGCATAAACGCCATTGTAATTAAACCTTCGCCAGAGGTGTCGGTGATACGGGTGACTTCTTGGTAGATGCGCCCCTGTTCTGACGTGACCAACACCTCAACGCGCCCGGCTAAAATTGGGGAGGTATAGCCCAGAAAATACTGAACAATCATCACCACGCCAACCAGAGTTGCCAGAATGAAAAACCAGCGCAACAAGAAACGCAAACTGCCCGGTGTGCGTAACAGGTTGGTGAACAAGAAAAACGAAATGTAATACTCCGCCATGCGCAGCTCTGGGATCATGCGGTAACGGGGGACATCATTCATCCAATATCCATACAATGCTGTCACAGCTGCCCAAACACAGAATGCCAGGAATGGTACGTCTAGCGGGGTGCGTATCAATGGATAGTTTCGATCCACCAGCCAGCGGAGGATGATCAATAGCAGGAAGACGGCAATCAGGATATCCGTGATATAAAGATTGAACGCAATCAAATTGATACGAGGAAAAGCCGTGTCCGGAAATAGACTTGAGATGATAACCAGTAAACCCAGTAATGCTAATTCTGGCTTTTTGATTGCCAAAACAGCTAGAAAAGCCACACCAGTCAGCAAGGCAACCGTCAGTGGCGGCAGGAATAGGAACATCAGTCCTAAGATTGCCCCTAAAATGCCGGCGATGATAAGCTGGGTAGTTTTATCGGAGAACTTGGACTGTTGCCATGGTGCCTGCATATAATCATTCTCCTCGCTAGCAAAAAAGCATCTTACCAACCGTGATTAACGCAGTTTCAATAAACGAGTACGTGCTCCAAGATCGGTGCGGTTGGATACAATACCAATAATGTTTCCATTTACTGCGGTCAGGTGTCGAATAGTTGCTTGCAGTGCTTCCCGTCGCACCCAATTATGGCGGACAACTAACAGTACCCCATCCACCATTGGTGTCAATACAGTCGGATCGGTTACTGATATGGATGCCGGTGAGTCAACCAGTACCACATCGTATTGTTTTGCCGCTTGGGAGATAATTTCAGCCATCCGTTCCGAATCAAGCACTTCTACTGGGTTCTGAATGGGAGTGCCGCTGGTGATGACCCGGATCTTTGGATAATTGGTCGTCTGCACCGCGGATGAAAAATCGACCTCGTTGGATAGAATATTTGTCAGACCCACTTCCTTAGACACTGCGAAATATTTATGAATGGTAGGGGCACGCAGATTGGCGTCAATGATCAACACAGAGCGCCCGCTTTGTGAAATGCTGACTGCCAGATTGGCAACAATGGCTGACTTACCATCCTTGGGAACAGCGCTGGTCACCAACAGGGTTTTGAGGTTTTTGTTGCGAGCGGGAGCAAAAATGTTGGTGCGCAGGCGTCGGAAAGCCTCAGCGTGAATCGTACGTTCAAAGAGCTGGTCTGGGGTTGGCTGATCTTCTTCTGGAATGTTACCGATGACCTGGTAACCAGTGTGTAGTTCAATTTGTTTGTCTGTGTATAAGCGGGTATCCAATCCCTCAAACAGGAATGCAAGTCCCAGACCACCTAAAGCACCAACTACCAGCCCAATTACCAGTATCAGATAAGGACTGGGACTGGAGGGTTTGATCGGGAGAGAGGCGGGTTCGGCAATATAAACATTAACCAAAAGCGTCTGATCACTTAATATGCTTTTGCCCTGCTCAATGAGAATTTCCGCTACCTTGTTGGCGACAAACTGTGCCAGAGCCGGATCCGGATCTTCTACGCTGATCTCAAAAAGCTCGGTATTAACAAGCGCCTGTGCTTTGATGGACGGGTAGCCCGAGCTTCCAGCGGCTGGGATAGCTCGATTTACATACTTGCTCAATTCCTGTCTTACACTATTGCTGTTCGCCAGCTCAACGTATGTTCCCTTGATTCGTTCACCCAATTCAATATTATATTCCACAAATTCCGCACTGCCCGAGCGGGGATTTGTTACGCGGACAACCGTTTTGGCTGTGTAGAGAGTGGGCGTATTAAGGATATAAATTACAACTATAAGCAAGGCAAATAACAGAGTTGTTAAGATAACCCATTTCCGGCGACTAATTACCATCAGGTAATCAACCAGTTCCATACTTTCCTGCCCGGTTGTCTCCCGGTCGAGTGGGGGAGAGGTTGGCACTTCGCTTGAGGCTTTAACTGGCACAGGAGCAGGCGCTGTTTTGGGAGATTCAAAACCTGCAGCAAATGCTTCTGATTCTTTAGCTACGATTTGATTAAATCCGTACCAGCCGGTTAGCTTGCCGTTCTCGTCCAGGCGCGGGTTGATATTCATGTATACCGAGCACCAAGCCCCTGCCGCATTTTGAAACTGCACCAGCAATCTGCGCGCCATACCCTCAGCAAACACATCACGAAGCTCTGCAGTGCTTTTAGGTGCCAGTTTGAAAGCCAGCAATGGTTGTCCGATGAAGGCATGAGGCGGAAGATTAAGACAATCTTCTACCTCGTTGGAGCATTTAATATAGACTCCGTTTTTATCGGTTTCCCAGGACCATCCGCGTGCAACGGGTATTTGACCCATTGCTGGTGCCCCCTTATCCTTCTCCGAAAAGGAAGCCAGGCGATCAACTAAATCATCAATATGGTCATCAAGGTTTTCTTTGGACATAATTCAATACCTCCTGCGCCAGCGCACGATATTGCAAGGACGCCCTGGACTTTTTGGCGTGAACCAGGACCGGCTTGCCTAAAATTTGACTCTCCCGCACTTTGTTATCTACGCCGATAACAGTTTCAAAGAGCTCTTCCCCCAGTCTTTGGCGGAGTTTTTCCGCGATCTCAATGTGAGAGCGGTTTCTTTTGTCATACATTGTAATCAAAATACGATAAATTAGATAGGGATTATTGTCATTCTTTGTGTTGATGACCCATTCTCGCATATGGTGCATTCCGGCGATAGACAGCATTTCTGGCAGGGTTGGAATGATTAACATGTGAGCTGCCACGATTGCATTTAGCGTCACCGCACCGAGGAATGGGGGACAATCCAGCAAGACAAAGTCGTAAATTGGCTCTACTTCCCGCAGAATACGGCGAAGCTGGTACTGATAGTTATGATGAAGCGGCAGGTATTGTTCTGCCATGCTCAACTCATGACTGGAAGGAATGATGTCTAATCCAAGCACGTCTGTGTGCCGAATCACTTGTCCAATTGAAGCCGAATCGTAAAACACCTGGGCGATAGACCGATGTGGATCAGACATTCCCAGTCCCAGTAATGGGGACATCCCTGCCTGTGGGTCCAGATCGATCAATAACACCCGTTTCATGTGCTCAGTTAGCGCCGTGCCAAGCGAGATAACCGTTGTGGTCTTGGCAACCCCTCCCTTGCCATGAGATAATGCAATGACATACATAGATTCACTCGTCTTTCTTCATGAATGAAGCGCTTTTAGTTCCTCTACTACGTATGTAATCATCTCGTCTGTCAGTTCAGGATACATCGGCAGTGAAAGGATGTGATCTGCAGCCTGCTCGGTGACAGGAAAATCGCCCTTTTGGTATCCTAGGCTGCGATAGGCTTCTTGCAAATGAATTGGGATAGGGTAATGAATGCCGGTGTAAACGCCCTTTTCTGTCAGTTTTTGCCGTAATTGATCGCGTCCCTGTACCTGAACGACGTAAAGATGCCAGACGGGTTCTGCGTAGTCTGGAACAACAGGAATTCCTATACCACTGTCAGCCAGCAACTGGCTGTATAGGGCGGCATGTTCTCGCCGCGCCTGGTTCCAGGCATCCAGATATTTGAGCTTGACCCGCAATACAGCCGCTTGAAGGGTGTCTAGTCGGTGGTTGTAGCCAATTTCGGCGTGGATGTATTTCTCAGTCTGTCCGTATTCGCGTAATTTGTGTAGCTTATCAGCAATTTGTGGGTCATTGGTTGTGATTGCGCCACCATCGCCATAACATCCAAGGTTTTTTGCTGGATAAAAGCTGAAGGCGGCAGCCTCTCCCAACGCTCCACACCGTTTTCCTTTATAACGTGCGCCATGCGCCTGACAGGCATCTTCAAATACCAGTAGAGAATGTCTACGTCCAATCTCCAGGATTGCATCCATATCGGCGGGTTGTCCATAGAGATGAACGGGCAGTAAAGCTCTTGTCTTCGGCGTGATGGCAGCTTCGATTTTTTCGACATCTATATTGTAGGTTGTTGGGTTTGCATCCACCAACACTGGCGTTGCCCCTGTGAAAGAGACAGCCAATGCTGTGGCAATGAAGGTGTTTGCCGGAATAATTACCTCATCACCTGCTCCAATTCCATAGGCGCGCAGGATGAGTTCCAGCGCTGAAGTGCCTGAATCTACGCCAACAGCGTATTTGACACCGCAGTATTCGGCAAACTCTTCTTCAAACTTTCTTAAGTCTGGACCAGTAATAAAAGCAGTGCTTTTCAATACGCCTGCAATTGCTGAATCCACCTCTTCCTTTATTGCCTGATACTGTGCGCTAAGGTCAACAAATGGCACTTTGGTTATCTTCTGTGTGGTGATCATCTTGACTCCGCATAAGTTTTTTGTAAAGTAATCTCTGTCCTGCCGTTAGTATTCATCTGGTAAGGTGTCCAGTTGATTTTGACTGGTGCACCTTGCAGTCGCATTGAAGTGTCAACAGCTTCCAGGATTTTGACAACCTGCAATCCATTTACTCCATCGCTTAATGGGTGATGACCGTCCTGAATGCATTCCAAAAAATGTGTCACCTGATTGCGAAGTGGCTCCTTGATGTTTAGGCATGGGCTGATGATGTCCCCATCGCGCAATGCAATTTGCTGATAGTCTGCGTAACTTAGATAGGGTAATGAGGAAGCTGCAATACCTTTTTTATAGATGGTTACTTTTTGTTGCGGTACTGTGTCGTTAAACACAACGCGCTGTTCGCTGCCAATCACCACCACTTCGCGCACTTTATGAGGATCTGCCCAGCTAACATGAATATTCCCTAGCTTTCCGTCTGGATAACCCAACACAATGAAACTTGCATCTACTTTTCCCTCGCGCAGGAAGTTAGCGCCAACAGCGCTAACCCATTCCGGCACATTTCCCAGCAGATGATTGAATATAGCAATGTCGTGAGGTGCCAGATCCCATGCTGCGTTGACATCTTGACGCACTGGACCCAGGTTGGTACGTCGGGCATACAGATAGTAAATTTTTCCCAACATACCCGAGTCAATATAGCCCTTAATTTCCTCAATACCAGAGTTGAATAAGAAAATATGACCAACCATCAAGATCAGGTTTTTGTTCCGTGCCATTATTACTAACTCATCCGCCTCGGCTGACGATGTGGTAATAGGTTTCTCGACCAGGACATGCTTATCCATCTCAAGTAGACGGCGAGTAATGGCATAATGGCTACCTGGATTGGTTGCCACAATGGCAGCGTCAAAGTTAGAGACGTGCGCAAAGAGTTCCTCAAGCTCCCGATATTTTTTGGCCCCCGGGGCAAACTTACCAGCCTCGCGCAGGTGTTTTTGTGATTGATCACAGATTGCGACCAGTTTACTCCTAGGTAGTTGGGTGAGCAATCGCACATAGTTTTTCCCCCAGTACCCACACCCTATGACGACCACCCTGATAGTTTCCTTCATCTTTTCCCTTCCTGTTTTTGATGTACAATGTTTTGTTCTTCAATAAAAATTTTAGAAACATTTTTATGAAATATATAATGCAAATATACTCCAAGAAAAACCAAAAATCAACCAACGGCATCAAAAATACGGTAATTTAAGCCCAATAATTGCAGAATTGCAACATTTAGTACTGTAATTCAAGCGGTTGTCCCAGAACTTTTCTTGCATGGTGTCCGCATATTTCTGCCCCCAAGAGAAAGGGAGAAGATCATTGCTGATCAGTTCAATTGCCATGTTCAGAACATCCGCTGAAACATGGACAGCGCCCAAAACAAAACCGCAAAAGTAACTTTGTATTAATAGTATACAAACAAAAAAGTCTGATTTGTGTTGCAATTTCGTTACAAATTTTTGTTTGTAATTGGCCTTTTATGAAAAAAGTTTGTCTTAGCGGGCGAGTCCTTTAGGCTGATATCAGGACAACTGTGTTGCAAGATAAGCTTTACACAGTTAGAGAACAGATACTCTGACGAACCTTAGGGTCAGTTGTAGGATCTCTGATACCATTTCGGATTTTCTACTACCCAGCCCTCAGTGTCATCGTATAGCTTTATCTTCCACCACCGATAGCCATCGGCATCCACTGGTCCATCCACAATGGGAAAGCGTAAAACCCTGTGCAAAGGGTTTTTTCTAGCTTAACGTTGAATATGTTTTCGTCAACATGTTGAATGGGTTTTGTGGTTGGGACAGCAACCGTATTGTCCATTTCTTCTTTCCCGGGCGGCGCTGCCGATTCAGCAGGCTGATTTCTGCTACCAAAAGGCAGGTTACATGCCAGCATGACCAATAAAACGATGATCCCCCACAGATATCTTGTTGTAGCCGACATTTTTGCTCCATCTCATAGTGAGTTACAGCGGTTGTTTACTCGTGACACCGTAAACCCTTGTAGCAGTTTTAATATTTTGGGTGTAAATAGGGAATAGAGTTGTGCCACGCGCCAGAAAGCCACCGCTGCCATACCATGAGCAAAGACAGCAAAGACTGGTGGAGTTTCCAGTGTGTAGTAAGTCCAGCATTGGCGTGTGGTTCCCCACCGTTCCAGAAAATATCCGAGCCCGCTGCCAGCCAGGAAAATCAACACCATGGCACGCCGGTCGGTGGGGGTCAGGATAAGAAAGGCGCACAGCAGTAACGCCATGACCGTCAGGGATTTGTCAAAGGTCGGTAAGACAAAAAACCACATTATCAGGTAGAATGATAGAAAGGTCAGCCAATAGAAAATGACAAACACTGACTCCGGTAAAACTTGCGTCCAGCGGCGCAAAAGGCGGTACAGACGATCAATGGAAAGGCTGGCAACTGGCCAAGCAGGAATGATCCACAGCGGGGGGCGTTCATAAGTATAGTAGCTCCATAACCAGGTTTGTGTTCCCCAGCTCTCAATTACCAGACCACCAAAGAAGCCTACAATAGTAATCAACCAGTCTGTTTTGATGTTGGCATTCGCCATGATGAGCAGTGTCATTACCACCCAGATGCCCAACAAAAGCCAGTCCACTTGATACCAGAACGGAATTGCCGGGTTGTAGGTTGCCAGATAAGCCTCCAAGAGAGGCCGCCACACATATCCGATCAGCAATAAAAGGGCGAGAAAGCCGCTTAGCAAGGCATAACTGGTTCGGTTCCACCCCAAAAGCACAGGTAGTCTTTTCAGCATCAATGACATGTTCCCATTCCTTCGTCGCGAAAGTCCCCTTCAGTCGGGATGAATTCCCAGCGGTAATGATCGGGATACAGTAATAATTTCAACACGCCAAATGAGCCGGCATACCGCACTTCGCTGGCAGGATGGACTTCGCCAAAGCCCAATAAATTGACCCCGCCCGTGCCAACCACAAATTGACGGGTGCCGTTCTTTTCGTCAACCTGTCCCTGTTCGTTCATCGGAGCAAAGCGCTCGTAATGGTGTTCATGCCCATTGATAACTACATCCACACTGCCCTGATTGATCATGCGCCAGAGTGGGGCAATCCGCCCATCGTTGCCGGCAAAACCCGAACTCCAGCGCGGATGATGCCAGTATGCCAGCGTGCAAGGAACTGGATGTTGTGCCAGGTCAGCCTGCAACCAGGCGGCTTGAGCTGAGTCGGGACCGCATCCGATATAGGCGCAGTTGCTGTTCAGCGAGATAATGTGCCATTCTCCCAAATCGAAGCTGTAATATCCCTTGCCGGGTTCGCCTGCTGCTTCGCCAAAATACTCAAAATAAGCACTACCGTCGCCATTGTTGTAATCATGATTACCTGGACTTGGACGAATGCGATCCAGAAAACGCCCCCAGGAGGGCCCAAAGCAGTTTTGATACTGTTCCTGCGTGCCATCCTCATTGGAGTTGTCGCCAGCCGTGAAGATCGTTCCAGAAATGCTTTCCAGCAGGGCAGCGGTTTGGTCATCGCCTTTCTGCCCACAGATGACAATGTCGCCGGCGCCGATCAGTACAGCGGGTTCTGGGGTTGGAGTGGGTGTTGGTATAGGCGAGGGTGAGGGGGAAGGAGTGGGGGTTGGCGTGTTGGGAAGTGGCTGAAAGGGTGTCTGGCTGATGGTTGTCTGCAGGGATGAAGTCTGGGTTACAAACGGGGTATTCGATGGTAATTTCCCGCAGCCCGTTAGAAAAAAAATCAGCAAGAGGACACTAGAGAACCTCAGTTTTCCGGGCATTGTCACCAGAAATTTTTTTCCGCTATTGCCTGAATTTTTCAAAGCGCCTTGGTTGGAATCTGCAGCGGTTCGCCTTTTTGTGGTGCGATGATCAAAGAGAGCGCCCCTTGAGAACAATGCGAAACGCAGACGCCGCAACCCATGCAACGTTCTGTGTCAACTTTTGCGTAGCCGTTCTCTAAACTCAATGCCTCGAACTGGCAATAGTCATTGCACGTGCCACAACCAATACACAGGTCTTCATTCACATAGCTTAAGTAGCCGGATGAAGCCAGCATGGGCGTCCCGTAGCGATGTGCCTGAATAGCGCCGCAACAGCATGAACAGCAGTTACAAATGGCGTAAAATCGCCCCAGCACAGCTTGCTTAAAGAAAGCATGATGCACATGACCGCGGCTCTCTTCAGCCTCAAGGATATTCAATGCCTCTTTCTGACTGATCCAGCGCGATCGTTTTGGGTGGTGTTCAATAACCATGCTGGCGAACGGCTCACCAATGATCAGGCAGACGTCCAGCGGCAGGCATGGGTGCTGGCGCGATACCCGGCATGGACAATCCAGGACAACGATGTGGTCGGGATTTTGCAAGATCAGATCGCGTGCCAGTTTATAGGGAATAACCTGTTCTGGATAAGAGACGCGAATTTCTTCACGGATGCTGACTAGTTGACGTGCTGTTTCAAGAGGAATCACCTTGCCGTGATATGTATCAGCGAATTCGGGACTACCTGGACTGGGTGGAAACAACCGTGTCACCAGTGAAGCGATAAGGCGAAACAGCGGTGCCAGCGGGTGCTCACCAGTGCCGATGCCAATATACAGGTAAGGGAAGCGCATGTAGATATAACCATGCAGCCGCTCGAACAATGGGTAATTCGGGATTCGGTTAGCTTCTTTTAAGAATGTCTTGACGGAAGGACGCAATAGAAACATACTATTAGTTTAGCATCAATCTTGCTCAAATAGGTAAAATCAGTCCGAATCCAAAGCTGGTCAGGTTACGCAGCAGACTTAACAGCATAGATTCTCGAAAATTCAACTGATTGCGGGCAGCGGTCACAAAACACAGCCCTTCGATAAACCAGATCAATAACTCTGCACCAACCAAAGTAGGAAGATAAGGATTCGGTAAGAGCTTGAAGATAACCCAAAGCCCTGTCTGTGTCCAAAAATTTGCCCACACACCTGTGGTAACAATATTGACAATGGGTTTCGTCCTTATCCGGCAATAGAGGAGGTCAACCACAGCCTCAATCGCAATTGTGACCAGCAAGGTCATGATTTCTTTTTTGAACGACGAACAATCACAGTCGCGATGGCGATGATCAGGATAACTGTAAGACAGATAAATCCCAAACACAACCAGGGCAAAATCATGATGTCGAAGGGATTGAACTGTTCGCTGACAAGTAAATCCTGTTCACGAATGAGCACTTTGTATTTGCTGTTGAATTGTCCTTTTGAAAAGACGTTGCTTTTCCGAACAACGCCATCCGAGAAAGTGATTTCCAACTGGTTGTAGGGGGCGAAACCATACGCCAGCGCGCTGCACTGCATGGCTTCGCAGGTGAAGCGCTGCGGACCTAATTCGGGCAAAGGTTTTGCGTCGCGGCAATCCACTTCTTCGCATTGTAGCAGCATACCGGAGATGATTTGCAGCGGCACGCCCTTAAAACCCTGAACAAAGGTAAATTCCATGCGCGGCTTCGGACCAACATCGGCGTAAACCGGATTGGCGGATAAAGCTAATGTAAGCAAAAACAGGATCAAGATAATCCATCGAGGGATATGCTGCATGGCAGGGCTCCTTGCTTTGTCTTGTGGGGTGAGGTGTGGGGGGTATTGAAAAAGGCATTCTTAAGTAACGTGAGTTCGGGATAAGGAGAGGATCTCCAAAAGGGAGTAAACTTTTGTTACCACAACAACAGTTGAAACCCCAGGAGACCCTCAATGGACAGTTTACTCGTTTTATTCTGTGATGTCGATGATTTTTGCAAAGC
>DAOTYY010000019.1:0-6340 GCA_034434695.1 Anaerolineaceae bacterium | reverse complement strand
GCTTTGCAAAAATCATCGACATCACAGAATAAAACGAGTAAACTGTCCATTGAGGGTCTCCTGGGGTTTCAACTGTTGTTGTGGTAACAAAAGTTTACTCCCTTTTGGAGATCCTCTCCTTATCCCGAACTCACGTTGATTAGATACATTCGATATTTTTTGCTGGGGCTATGGATCTCCGCACTGGCACCAGTAGTATTCGACAAATTAGGGCTAACCCAATAATCTGGGAAGGTAATTGTTAACACAAAACTCTCAAAATTAGTCTCTAGAAAGGAACATTAGCTATGAAAAAATTTGTCTATCTTCTTGCTGGCGCAATTCTTGGAGGAATTACTGGGAGTGTCCTGGTATTCTTGTTTACCCCAGCCTCCGGCGACGAAATACGATATCAAATCAAAGAAGCTTTTTCAAAACTAACAGAGGAAGTCCGATCTGCTGCTGAACAACGCCGCGTTGAGTTAAACGAACAACTTGCCAAGCTTCGCTCATCTGTGCCTGGTGGTTGAGAATATGTAAATGCCAAATGCGTTTGGAGTATTGGTTGCTGTTATTACCTATAAGCTCAAGGACGAACTCTGAATTGATAGGTAGCAGCTTGATGTGTAAAGCGGGTCGTACCACTAACAACAAAAACAAGTTTTTCAGCCGAGCTATGACGATTTATTGGAAAAGAAAGGAAGTCTCCCGGGATAAATTTTCTGCTTTCCACTGATATTTGCTCACCTAATTTAAGCAAGGAAACCCGAAAAGTCTGCGGAAGAATATTCTGAATGCGAACAAATCCAGCCCCCTCCCATCCATCGCTATCATGCTCAAAATCTGTAAAATATCCTATCTCGGGAATGGAAATGTCATCCAGCAAAAAACCTTCTCCATTGACAGCCGCGTCGGTCACGTACTCAAAACGTAATTGGATTTTCTTACCAGCAAAACCGGAAATATCTACCGTTTCTTTCACCCAGCCATTCGATTTTCCATTATATCCCCATCCATAGCTGTTCCCCGAAGGATCCTCATCAGTGCCTGATGGGGTCTTCAAAATTTGCCACCGCTTCCCATCCTCAGAAGCCATTAGGTACACATAGTCATAATCCTTCTCAATGTCATACCATGTCCAGTATTCCAATGTTATCGGGCCAGCATATCCTCGAAAATCAAATGTTCGAGATAAGGTCATATCCGATTGATCGCCTTGGTTAGACCAAAAAAAATACTTTCCAGAATGCGCATCTTCGGGTAACACACTTACCTTACCTGCACCTTGAAATTCAAGCGTATAAGCCCCCTGACAGTCAATGCCAATATAATCCACTCCATATTGGCTAACTGTACGAACTTGCCAGTCCATTGGACAAGAGGATACAATTTCTGTCAGCCCTGGTTTGGGAGCGTTGGGAAAATTAGAATATCCATAGCGGCCATTTTCAAATGAGAGATCGTTCAAATAATTGGCTATTACCCAATCTGCGAACACATCATCTGCTGTAATCACTTCACCAGTTCTTACGTCCTTCTCACCAAGTGAGAACAGAACTTTGTCAACACTTACCAGACCATTTTCAGGTGAAGAAACCAACGCTTTGGTAGCTTCCTCCCCAAAACGGTTCAGAAAGTAATTAACAAACATAAAAGCAGAACCGTAGTAAGGATAAGACTCGCCAACGCTCGGCCAATAGGTGAGCTGAATATCGGGTTGCGAAACATATTCATCATCCACCCATCCAACATCATAACCGTTCAGGAACTCTGCCAGTACAGAAAAACCTTCGTTTAGCCAGGATTCTTCATTCCGGTCTTGATACCAGTGAATCATGTGCTGAAATTCATGTGCCAAAACACTCACAGCGTCGGATCTCAAATCTACATAATCAGCGCTAACAATAAACATTTCATGTCCATTTGAATACTCATGCGCAAGCGGGTGGACTGAGTCGGTTGCAGAAAAGTATCCTCCAATACTCCCTACGTCCTTTACATAAAGGACAAACAAATGAGGGTCATGATCAATGCCTGGTGTCCACTCACTACCAAAAAATTCCCGATTAAGCGGATAAATATGTGACTCAAAAGTATTTACCAGGTTCTTTAAGTCGCTTTCTCGATAACGTACTCCATCCTGAACCCAAAAATAAACATGCGACGTCTCATAACGCAATACAGCCCGAATCCGAAAATTTTGATTGGTATCAACATTCGTAACCCAGAAATCTTCTCGATCGCCTATACGATAAGCCGGCGTTGGAGCATCCAAAGTCAAAGGTACAAAATCTTTCCCGCCCAAACGTACAGCCAAATCGCGCAAGTCGCTAATTGGTACTGATGTGTCTTGAAGTGTCTGTAATGTTTCCAGCGCTTCATCATCCGATGGAGCTAATACACTTTCAGGAAGCGGAGTGTGTACTTCAGGAGTGCTCTCTATACCATCAACTGTTTCATCTGTAACTTGGGGCTCAGCTTCTTCTGGGCTTACAAGAGGCGAATTGCCAAACACTTTGCCAGCCAACGACGCACAACAACAGAAAGTCATCACAATTATCAAAACTGCAACGAAATACCTATACATATACATACATCCTGTGATAAAACCCAATATTATTTGATACGTAAAGCAGATGTTACAAGTCCTAAAGAAAACCAAATATACGGTAAAGCAAATGAGTCAACACTAAAACCTTCTAACAACAAACCGAGACATAAGAATATCCCCATAGTTCCTAAAGTCGCTTGCAATCGTCTTGCGCTATTTTCCATCCAACGAGCGGAAACCCAAAAGACATACAACCAACTCAAGAAGAACGCAAAACCAATGATGCCGGTTTCAGCCAATATCCGAACCCACAGGCTCTTAACGTTAAGAAGTGTTGTCCAGCGATAAAGCAATAAACGGACCTCAATTAACCCCCAAGCATAATCGGATAACCTCGAGGGCATGTAAAACCCGGCGGTACCCAACCCAACCCCAAGCCAAGGGAAGTCATTAAAAATTGTCCAACCAGCCTGCCAGTAAACCAACCGGGCAACTATATTAATCTGTTGTGCATAGTACATGATAGCATATTGCCGCCCGAAATCAAATTCAAACAGCTTTGCCGTACGTGGATCAAACTGGCTTAAGCCATATCCAATTCCATATAGCCCTAGCAAGTACAAAACCCCCATTGAGACAATGACCGTGACACGAACCCATTGCCGAATATGCTTTTTATCTATGGCGTCAAACAAGATTCGTCTTGTCAGCCAATCACTTAACCAGTAGCTTATCCAGAGCGTGACCCGTAATAAAACATAAACTAGCATCAACAAATAAGCCAGTAAGCCAATTCTCGACAAAGTAAAAAACAAAACCACGCTTCCAAGGGCAAATAACAAATTTTCAACTGTTAACCCAAAGAACCGCAAACGATGCACAGAAAACCGACGAATGGTAGCTGCCAGCCACCACGGTAAGTACAACATATTGAGTTGATGTGCCAACCAGGAGGGCTCGAGAGCAAACCCCAGTACCCTTTGGCGGTTTAAGGGCCCAATAGAGTAAAGCTCATGGAAATCTCGCATCCAATCTGGGTAACGCTCCAATGAATACCACACAACCGCCTGCACTAAAGCCCATCCAACCACTATAAGTCCACTCCAATTGATTAATTTGAGTGAGAAAACTAAACGATTTTCGTCAGATGGCCAGAGCATTGCGACAAGGTAAAAACAAGTTCCAATCGCCAGAGTCAGCACTGCAACTATTTGCTGCCGTAGCATACTGGCATCTTTATAGGGAGGAACAGCAGCAAAAGATGCCAGACATGTTGAAACCAATGCCACCATGGTAAAACCCAAAAAAGGCATAGCCTGCCGCGGGAGCGTCCCGTTTTTAAGTAAATACGGTACAAGCCACGTTATAACAATTAGGAAAAGAAAAATGCCTGAAGGCGCCGCTACAGAGTCAGAACCAAGGAGTCGGACTATCAAAGGCAAACTGGTTACTGGCAACAGCACGACCAGCCCAATCCACTCCAATTGCACTGTTCGCGTCCAAAAATACCTAAAGGACACTTTGCCTGCTCTCAATAAGTTTTCCTATCCAGCCCATATGAATAAGCCAGATGGCAAGAATAAATCCTAATAACCCGCCTGCCAGCATCAGCCGATTTCTCCCATATAATACCGGTTTTATCGGTATTTCGGCTTTCTCAGTCAGCGCAAAGGTTGTGCCGGGAAAAATTCCCTGGCTGGCAAGCTTTTCCTCTTTCACTGCAATACTGGCTTTTTTGAATTCGCTCTGTAAATCCTCAAACCTCCATGATGAACATTGTACATTAACGGGTTCAGCCACTACCATTTGTTCTAAACAACTCTCAAGTGCATCCATGTATCTTTGTAAACTCGCCGCCATCATAGAATGAACATGTGCGTCTACCAATGCAGAAAAGGCTTGCTCTGCCCAGAGATTTGCTAAACGTGCCGCAATCTTAGGATTCTCGTGCCTTACACGTAATTCCCAGACATAAAATGCTCTACCAGGGAAAAATATTGATTTCAAAGTAGGTACATCTACCTCAATACCTTCTTCTTGTGCGGCGGATGCCACTGCCTCAAACACTGCTGGGGAAGTAATCACATCGCCTACCATGCCAATCACTTGATCCTGCTCGATATCGGTTAACATACCCATGCGAGTGAAGTCAATGTTCGTAGATAATCTGGCGTGAGCCTCATAAACTGGCATTCGAAAGCTATATAGAATCCATCCCACACCCCCGCCCAAAACTACACAGACGACAATCAGCCACCAGTTTCGCAACACCCTATCCAGAATCGTCAATGGGGCATATTCCTCAGTCATGGTTCCTCAAACTACTACAGGCTTTGGCATCAAAAATTGGCTTTGGTGATTATACCGCAAGCCGTCTTTGTAAAAAAATAGCGGTCCCGTAGCAACAGAACCGCTCAAAATACTCGACACTTAGCCCGTTTAGCGTTGCACAAAATTAAGTAGAACTAAAGCCTTGCCGCAATCAGCATAAGTGTTGAAGGGTATCGGATCACTAAGCGCAACACCGCTAAGGTTATAAAGCGTGATTCGCAATGAACCTGTTGAATTAACTAATGAATTGGTAAGCAGTATCTCATAACCGCCAGGCCCATAAGCGGTATTGGCGCCCGTCAAGCCAACACCATTTATTGTAACACCATTCAAAATCCCTTCAACAACAAGCACCACATTAACGAGCGGCTTACCGGAACGATCAAACACTTGCCCGGCAACTCCCATCCAATTACAACCGAGTTCAGGATGAGCAAAATTTTGTGCATATAGTGGGTTATTCGCTTGTGGTACAAAAGCCGCGCTGGAAGTTGACGTACGAGTGGGTGTTTTCGTAATTGTAAAGGTGGGGGTTGCTGTCTCTGTTGCGGTTTTAGAAGGCGTGTTCGTAAAAGTTGGTGTTCGGGTAATTGTTGAAGTGCGAGTTGGAGGTTGAGTAATAGAAGGGGTAACCGTCTTACCCGGTGTTTCAGTAGTTGCTACAGGAACAGCAGGACATGTGGGGATAACAATTGTGGGACATACCGGTTGTGGGCATACAGGCTGAGGACAAACCGGTTCTGGACAAGCCGGAGGACAAGTGGCTAATGTGGTTTGAGAAATGGCTAGAAAATTCCCTTCAGTTGAAACAACCTGTTGAGCATTAGGCTGCTTAACTGTTAATTGAAAAGGGAGCACAGAACAGCCGGTCAATAAAGCTATAAAAAGAACCCAGGCAATTTTACGTATCATGACAGAGAGCCTCCCTGAAAATTTTTAGTGCCAGCGTCAAACTTGATCGAAAAAATCCGGCTTAGCAACCAAGAATTAGCCATTTACTAAGAAGCCTTTTACTGAGATTATATCATTGTGCCTTGTATACGAAGTTGCAAAACTCATGCCCAAACATGCTACTCAGTAAGCCCCCCTACCACGCAGAACCGCCCAAATAGTCGTTAACAATATTTGGATATCCAACCAGATTGAATAGTGCTGTATATAATACAGATCCTCTTCCGTATGCAAGTGCATAGGCTTATCACTGCGACCATGAGTCTGCCACCAACCAGTCATACCTTGAGGCACAGAAAATCTTTTGCGTTGCCAAGGTTCATATTTCTCCACAAGGTGAGGCTGTTCTGGTCTTGGACCAACCAGACTCATTTCACCTTTCAGGACATTAAATAACTCACCTTACGCAGATTTGAGTAAACTTGGTGTATGAAAAACGGCAAACTCCTGGACTTGTACAGCGACTATCTGATAAGCGCCTTTGGGCAAACCACCGCGACCGGGCTGTCCTCCCTGTTGGATGGTGAA
>DAOTYY010000018.1:0-37026 GCA_034434695.1 Anaerolineaceae bacterium | reverse complement strand
CTTTGCAAAAATTATCGACATCACAGAATAAAACGAGTAAACTGTCCATTGAGGGTCTCCTGGGGTTTCAACTGTTGTTGTGGTAACAAAAGTTTACTCCCTTTTGGAGATCCTCTCCTTATCCCGAACTCACGTTAAATATACAGTCAGTGCCGCGCCAGGTTTTCAGCAATGCCTGCAAGATGACGCACTGGTCCGCGTCCAGCGAAGGGATTTGCTGCAGACTCTCAAAAGCTTCTTCGTATGAGGGATTGTCTGGATCCTGTTGTCCGCTCGCCGCTTTGAGCCAGAACTCATTCATCAGAAGCAGCCCGCGCATAAAAGGCTGCCAGAAACCGGCGGCTTCCTGCTCTGCCAGAAAACGGCTGAGCTCAATTTGCAGCAGCCGCAGAATGGCATCATCGCCGCTGGTCGCCGCCTCATGAGCATAGCGATAGTAACGTTTCAAGCCGGCGGCGATTGGGTCATCCTGATTGCTGGTATCCTTACAAATCTCGTAGCGCAGGCGGTAATAGACCATCTCGATTTTCAAACGCCGGCGCTCCATCTCCAGCTCTCTCAACGCTGCCGCAGCCCCTTTGACAGAGCGATTAACTTGCTCATCCGCCGGCTGAGCCAATTCTCTATACCGACGGCTTAATTCCTCATCTTTCTGTTTGAGCTTCTCTTTATAGTACCGATAAATCTTCTGTCCAGCACTCGCTCTGTCAGCAGCATCGGCAGCATCTGAATACACATATTTCTGAAGCAGGATATACATTTCATCATGCAGGAAGATCCGCTCATCATTTGGAAAGGTTTTCGCAAACGCCATCTCGCCCAGCCCCCTCAGCGCGCTCTCCGCCTCGCGCCTGGAGATGCCGCGAATGCCCGCCAGCAGCTCTGCATTCAGTCCGCGCGGAACGCGCCCGGCAGCTTTGAGCGTTTCGCCTAAATCAGGCACGGAAAGCAAGCTATTGATAACTCCCTGCTCAAAACTTTGGGGTTGCCCTTTCAGCAAGGCTGTGAACGCTTCTGGGTTGCAAGCACGAATTTGCAAGCAAAGCGCAAGCCAAATCGGACGCCCGCCGCTGGCTCGATGCAGTTTATCAATGTCCTCATCCAAAAACGATAGTGGTTGACCCGTGCGGCTTTGATGCTCACGAGCGACCGCGTTAATATATTCACGGGTTTCTTCCGGCGTAAAGAGATCCAGAGAACGGCTAAGAAAAGCCTTTCCCGAAGCATCGTTTTTCAGGGCATTGATCCCTTCCGATCGCCCAGCGAAGATCGCTGCCCCACGCGGCAGGGTGAACACCCAATTCTTCAACCACTCCCAGGCGGGAGCGAAGCCCAGTTGTCCCGGATAAACATATTGTTCAACGGTATCGAACAGCAGCAAGACTCCCGTTTGTTCACTCAATTGCCGCAAACCTTCCACACAATACCGAAGCATATCTTCCAAACACTGGGCAGCTTTGCCGCTACCACCCGCCATTCGGGCTTCCTCAAGGTTGTCCAAAGAACGAACACAAAGACCGAAATACTTTTCACTGGCAGTCTCTTCAAAGGCAGCCAAAATCGCCCGTGCCAGTCCTTCGGCGGTATGACAGGAAAAATGATAAAAGTCAACCAAACGATTGGGAACACCGCCAAAATTCGATTGAGCCTTCGCCAGTTTCAGCACCTGCTGGAGCAAGCGGGTCTTGCCGATTCCGTAGCTGCCATCTAAAAAGACAACGCGAAAATCCGGGCTTTGCAGCCACGCCTCTGCTTCGTTCAGGATCTCTGTGCGTCCAACAAATTCAGATAACCTGATCCCTAATTGCTGTTCAGACATTATACCGCCCTCCTCGCTTAATTCAACTGACTCGTCTGCCGCACACTCGGCAGCATCCGGCTATACCATGTTGCTGCCTTTGGATAACGTTCTTGCAATTGCTGGCTGACCTGCTCGAGAGCAGATACATACTTGCGCAGGTCACTTTGCTGCTCCGACATCTCCAGCCACTTGCGTATGGGATAAACAATCGAAGAATTGAGCTGATACCCCTTTCCTTCGTAACGCAGAATGAAACTTTGCAGGAGCAATCGGATCAGCTTATCCGTCTTGCCTGTTTTTTCAGGATCACCGGGAAAAAGATAGTCCTCTATTTCGGCAATGCGGAAGGGAATATTAAGCAGGGACATTTTTTCTACGTGATGACGAATATCGGCATATTGGCTTTTCGCCTCCTCTGAAAGAGCTTGATCAAGCAGAACATCAATGGCTTGATTCAATGAGCGTGATAAGGGGACCGCCGGGGGAGAACTGCCAATGACACGGACAGTTAATGGAAAGCCCCCGCTCAAATCAGCGATAACCTTGTATTCGGCTGACGGGCGAGGGCTGTTCATCTTTTTCAACTGATCTGAGACGTCTTCCTCGTGCAAAGGAGGAATTGGGATGATCTCAGCGTTCTGCAATTCCGGACGTCCCCAGATTGGGCGCTTGCCGCGCCCAGAAAGCAGGATGAAAACCCTCTCCAGCGTAAGCAGAGGCATCAGCACATTCGTTTCCAGTTCCACACGGAGCGATTCGTCGCATTCATAGATCGAGTCCACCAAAAGCAGCGGCACACCCGCAGCAGAACGCAAGGACAATTCCCGCGCCAAATATTCTTTTTGCAGTTCCACGCTGTCTGTTTCCCTGATCTCAACCTGCCAATACTGAGCCAACTTTTTCAGCAGTTCAAGGATTTGCCCGGCGTGAAACTTCTGATGCGCGTCCAGCCAAAGGTTGGGGTTTGCCTCAAATTCAGGAGCGGAATAAGGAAACAAGCCGACGAAAAAAGGACGGTATTCGGGCATCTGATTCAGCCGTCGAAATAATTCGAGCAGCAAAGCGGTTTTCCCGCTGCCTCGATCACCCTCCAAGATGATAACACCCCGCTGTCTTTCTTTGAGAAACTTCATGATTCGCTCAATTTCCTTATTCCGATTGACAAATTCGTTCGAACGATAAACAGAATAAAGATTGTCCCTTTCCCCTTGTTCACGCATAGCGCAGCTCCTGAACGGCAAAAAGGTCTGCAGCTTTAATATAGCTGCGACGATCCTGGACCATATTGATCAATATCTCGCGGACTTTTTTGATGATCTGGCGAGGCAATTTTTGATTCGGCGGGAGAGAAGCGGCAAGCTTCAATTCGACGTTGCGGAGATTGAGCTCACTGATCGCATCCAGACTATCGAAGGCACCCCTGCTGGCAACGTACACACGCCGGCGAACCACTTCCGCCAGCAGGTGATCATCCCATCCTAGTTCTGCCACTTGCAGTCCCTTGAGCATTGGATAGCCGCCTTCTTTTTGTTTCACTGGGATGAAAAATTTGAGGTAAATGTCCTTCCGTGCCCATTCCTCCAGCTTATCCAGCAAAGGCGTGATCCACGCCATCAGCGCATGGGCAGGGCGCGTTTCAACAAAGCCATCCAGCCCATCTATAAGGATATGGATAGATTTGGCAGCAAACGCCTCTTTTAACAAATCCCAGCCTTCTTCGATATAGAAAGAGTCAGCAGACGGGGTGCGCTTCAACGCCTCTGCCAATCTATGATGAGCCGGTTGAACGGTCAATATATCCAGAAATCCATCTGTATCCAGCAAGCGTTCATAATCCAAAAGCGACCACCCCTCCTGCAATTTACTCAGCAAATAATCAAGCTCAATCGGCAGATAGAAGGAGAAGAGATGCTTGAGTTTGCTTCTGACGTTCAGAGGCAAGCCGCTGAAGAGATCCGGATAGGAAGTCAGGTATAAAAACGCCTCACGCGCTAAAGCGCGTGAGAGCTGTTCAAAATGAAAATCTGCCTTGGGGGCATAAGTTTCCGGAACATAGGCAATCGGGAACTTGACCCCGCGGCTGCCTCGATAAAACCGCCAGGTATATAGGCGAAGCGCGCTTTTGCCGCCGCCCGGCTGTGCCAATACAGCCACCGGCTGATCCAATAGAACGCTCTCCACCGTCTTGGGGATCACCAAATACTGGTAAAGGCGTTTATCCCGCTCGCTATCCAGATATTCGAAAGGATTAAAAGCAAACCCTATCTCTTTCAGGACATCTGACACATCCCTTTCCTCCTTTAGCCTTTCAATTACTCGTATTGTTCGTTACTATCGAAGAATGCCAAGTTTCTTTAACATTTTATCCCTAATACATAATGCCTCATCACCATTCCATCGCACCTTTATTGCACCTTTATCGCACCTTTCTCACAGAATGCTTACAAATTCATCAACTCAACGCCCTGACCCCGATGGGTGATTAAATAAACAGGCGCTTGGGGATCAGGTTCGATCTTTTTTCTGATCCGCCACAGCAGCGTATCCATAGCGCCCCGCCATGAAGCCGGCGCAATCCAGCGTTTATCGTCTGTCAAAGGCACATAATCAAGCCTTTCATGAGCGTAGTAATACAGCTCAGCCAGCGAACAGATTTTGCCGGCATGGTCAACCAGATATTCCAGCAGGCGAAAGTCAGCGTCCGAGGTGATGGGGATACATTTTCTGCCGATCCATACCTCACGCCGCTGACGGTCCAACCGCAAGCGCGGCGGATGCTGGCGAATGATTTGACGGCATTGTTGAGCAGTCAGCGGTTTGCCTTGCTCGGCATAGGCAATGACCAGAGGTTTGACCAAAGCGAGCCAATCCCGCGGGTTACTGCCGCCATATTCCCTCAGCCAGTTGATGAACTCGCCGCCGGCAAATATCTGTTCAAAGGAAAATGATTGATCGCCAAAGGCATACTTCAGCCGATTGAGAATCATCTGGATGAGGTCTTCCTCCCGCCAACGCAGGTCAATCTCTTCGGCGCGCAGCCGCTCAACCCCGGCGGCGGCGCGCAGGACAGCCTTAGCGGAAACCGGCATGAAGAGCTTAAAAGCCGCCTCGCCTATTCGAAAAACCGCCAGTGTGGAAAGCAGAACCTCCAGCATGGCAATCATCTTTTCTTCAGCCGGCTGAGAGAAGTATCCTGAAGCATCTATGGCAATCCAAAGCCGTTCATAGCGAGCCTGACGCAAAAGCATAAGCCATAAACGCATCTGATCGTTGACGCCGGCTGAGGGACGAAGAATGGGAACAGCCTCTTTCTTTAGCAGCCTCAAGTACCATTCTTGCTCCTCTTGCGTGAGCCTGTCTGCCAGCGTTTCGAGATAAAAAGAGGGTTCAAACGGCAAGTAAGTGTGCAGAAACCACTGTAAAGCTGCCTGCACCGTTTCAGCAGGGCTGGGCAGGCGGTTGGGCAAGCCGCCTTCAAGAATCAAATTCTCCACACAAGCACCCAATATCTGCTTCAAGAGCAATTGGGCTAGCTGGGTGACAGAAGGCTGTTCTTGAGATAAGGATAAAACGTCGGGCGACCAGAACGAAACAAAAACCTGACTGCCGGCTTCCTGCTTCAGCATCCGTCGCGCAGCAGAAAGCCCGCTGCCAGATTCGCCATATACGATCGTCGAGCTGTCCTGCTTCAACACGTTGAACAGCGGCGGACGGACAAAAACCTCAGGGAGCCAATGTTCTTCTTCAGCCCTCAAGACGCCAAACAGCGATTCGATAAGCGATGGTGTGTTCATGTTAACGCGTTTAATTCCTCAATGCATAGATCATCTTGAAGCGGATCTCTGGCAACATGCTGCAAGAGCAATTTTTGCCCCAAACGCACCATCTCGCCCAGCGAGCCGCCCGCTTTTTGGGCTAACATATCTTCGGCGGACGGTCCATCGTGTGGAGCAAAGAGATCATCCAGTGCTTCAATAGTCATATCAGGCGGGACACAATACCGAACGCGCTCATTACATTTTCGGATGAGCACATCCTTCTCCAGCTTAAACCAATCCACCGCCGAGATCTGAAAACAAACCAGCCGGCAGCGATGCCAGCACAGCCAGCCGGCAATCCTTTCAAAACGGTGAAACAAAGCGGCAGAATTTCGAAGGTTAAGCTGCTCATCCGCAGGAGTTAACGCCACAGAAGTCAACAAGAACAGGGTTTGATCGGCAAAATGAGGACGCAGATTGAGCACGGTGCTGATTGAATTGGCAGGCAGGGAGGACAAAGCTGCCAAAGGTTTCAAGCCGGCGGACATTTTCTCAATAAACCTTTTGAGCGTTTTTCCCCCGTTATCCTTACCATACCAATACAGCTTGGTCACTACCCCATCACTGCCGCCCGTATGCCAGAGCAACAACTGTTCCAGCAAAGCCTGCTGAGAATCACGAAGCGCATACCAATAAGCAGGTTCATTTGCTAGCGTATGCAGCCACTGCTCTGCAACACCATGCATGAGCATTTCATAGAGACTAGACTGCTTGAACTCAATCATTAGAGATGGAAGAAGCAGCACGATAAAGGTCTTCAAGGCAGCGCTTTGCGGCATGTCAGCGCAATAGCTATAAACTGCAGCGCGCAGGTCCCATTCGGTTCTGAAGGAACAAGAAATGTGCTGCAAGCCCTCAAACTGATAGCCGGCATTTACCCGATCCAGAAAAAACCCTTCTTCATTCGGGGCTGGCAGTCTAGTGAACGGCGTAGCCGCATCCAAGAAAGGAGAGTGGATTAAACCGCGCCTTTGCAGCCATTGTTTCAAGCCTTGATCGTCGTCAGGGTACGAAACAGCATAATCTGCAAAGATAAAGGGAACAAGGGGATTCGGACCAGGAAAGTTTAATTCGAGCTTAAGAAGCAGCAATTTAGATATACTCTCGCTGTCTTTCTGGGCGTTTTGGACAATGTCGTTTTTTTCTTCTGGCAGTAAAGCTCCAACAATTCGCTGGACGATTGGAGTGCTTTCGGAGTTATCTTTCAGCAACGACAGAATACAGTCTATTCCGTGTTGCCATGCTTCGGGGACTAAGCCAGCTTTGCCTTCCCGCACTTTGAACGCTGCGCTCGATCGCTCAAGATGCTCTGGCGGGCTTGCACCGAGTGCTTCATAAAGAGCTTTCCACAGCTCGACAGCCCGCTCTGCGTTCTCCAGAGTCTGCTCCTTCAACGTGTTCCAGAATATTTCCCCGTTCGTCAACGTATTCAAAGTGTTGATGAAACGCTCCTTCAAGTCTTTTTCCCAGTCTGCATGGCTCTTAAGGAACTCGAGATACTCCTCAAGTGTCTTAACAAGTTCTGCGCTTTTCAGCTTATTCTCAAACTGATCGAGGAACCATTCTCTCTGGCGCTTTGCAGCTTCCTCTTCCTTTTTTTGTTTCTCTTCCTCCAATTGTTTTAAGGCGGCAAGCGCGCCAGTAACCAGCGAAACGAGGATACCGGCATCCAGCCCATCATTCAACCACACCCGGCGTTGAGATTCAGCTCGCCCTTCAAAGCGAATCGGATTTTTGGAAAGAACCATAACGCCATCGGCAAAAAAGAGTTTCAGCTTCACCTGCCGAGAACTTTCAAGTCTTGCGCTTGGTTTCAGCAAGAAAGTGAGCGCGCTGCCGTCGTTCGGCAGGGAGAATATCCACTGGCTGCGCCACTGCAAAGCAGCATCATCCTCCTTCTTGGCAAAGAGGAGGCTGAAATCTTCTGATACGAGGGTGAAGCGCCGGCATGGACAAGGCGGAGTGCAAGTCCCCCAGATTGTCATAGCTGAAGAGGAAACATTTTCGTACAACACCTGATCAGGCGTTTCAACAAAAAGCACTGTCTGGCAAGGGGAGATGTCATATTCGCCAAGAACGGGCTTTTCCAGATTGGCTATCGCAAAACCGTTTTTACACCATAGAATGTTCATCAGGAAAATCAAAACTATCAGCAAAAGCAGCAATACCCAGCGGTAGCTTCGCCAAAGGCTGGGAATCAAACGAACAACGACAATTAGCGCAATTACGCCAGCATTACAAACCAGCAGCCATGTGAAATTAGGAAACCCCAAAAACCTAGAAAGATAAAAGCCCACGCTTAAGCCCACGAAGAGAAGCAACAAAACAAGCCAAAACAAACAATCCCCCAGCACGCTGTTTTTGGTTTCGTCTGGCGCTGCGCTTTTTTCAGTCATAAGTCCCAGCCCCTTATTATCAACGGACAACCTGAATTCATTATACAATAAGTGACTTCCAGCTAAATAGCAAGAGAGATGCGTTTTGAAAACACATCTCTCTTGGTATCAAAAGTTTGTAATCTATCGCTCGCACCTCCTTGGTCACTTGTATTTTCTCTCTACAGGATACATTTCAGCGACTATCACCCTAATGTTACGAAGACAAGAACTCAATCAAGCAACCGGCATCACCTCCTTTAACTAACTTTGCTCAATGATTTTTCTGTGGTACTTCATCCTGTAGACCTCCTTGTTTCCGCATCTACTGACAATATACTGGAAAAAGGCTGGTATTATCTATGATGCTTCATCCCATCCCCCTGCTATTTCTCTCACAAACTTCTCACAACTGAGACAAGTAACCCAACGATATAATGGCACAACAGGCAAACGCCGCAACAGCAACCCCTCACTCTATCGGTTTGGGGCGCGCCTCGCGTGGCGACTGCACCACCACCTGACTGAGGTCAAAACTGCCCAACACCCGCTGAACCTGCGCAAGGTCAAACTCCTCCCTTTTGGCGAAAATCCACACCGGCGGGTGATCATAGACGCTGAAGGCTTCTTCGGCGGCAAAGAAGTTGAAGTTAAACAACGGCAAAGGCGGGGGCGAACCCCAGCGCACTGCACCGCCGACATCCGAGATATACAGCCCGCCAATCCGCCACGGCGCCTCAAAATGCGCCGCCTGCTCAAACCCCAGCCGACCATCAAAGAGCGCCCGGTAGTATTCAATGGTCATCGGGTAAGTCAACTGCAGGCGGGCAACGCTCCAGATGGCGCGCTGGCTGGGAAGAATGACATAATCCGCCTCCAAAAGCACCTCATAAAACATCTGGCGTTTGTTTTCATCATCATACCAGCGTACTTCCATGGTCACGCCGCGATAAAACTCGCCAAAAGGATCGTAGGGCGGGCGGGGAACAGGCAGTCCCTCATCCCAAGATTCATTGGCAAGGGTCAGACGGTAAACGGTCAACGGAACGGGCGACGGGTTGCGCAAGGTGAGCAGGATCAAACTGCCGGCTTGTAGATGCGCGCTGCGAAACTGCGCCTGAACCGTTCTGCCGCGCCGCGCTGTGCCCGCAGGCGGCGCAGTGAGTGTTACCTGCTCCAGCGGCGAATTGACCGCCGCCTCCTGCCGCAGGGTCAGAATCAGCTCCGCCGGCTGGTCCGCCGGGTTGAACAGGCGCGGCAGGGTGACCGAGCGCAAAGCGCCGCTCTCACGGGCGGTAAAGCTCAGCGTCCGTTCCTCGCCCGGCGCAAGCGTAAAGCCGTCCGGCACAGCCAGCGGTTGAAAGCGGATGCCGTCCGGCGTTTCCAGCTCCAGATGCACCGGCGCAGGAATGTTTTGGATGATCCAGTCGCTGGCCCGCAGGCGCGTGTGCGGCTGGCGATAGACCGCGCCGACAAAAGCATTTGCCCAGACCAGCGTGCCACCCAGCACGCCGCAAAGCAGGAGCGCTGCGCCGGCTTTGCGCCAGCCCCGCCCCTGCGCAGACTGCCAAACGGTCAGCAGCAGCCAGGCTGCCAGCAATGCCAGCAGGGGATAAACGGGCAGAAAGTAACGCACCGATTTGACCCAGCGCGTTCCCATAAACAGGAAATACCCGCCCGTCCAGACCAGCGGCAAGAGATGGGCACGCCAGTCCGCCCTGCCGCGCAGCACGCGCCACCCCGCCAGCGCAAACCCCGTCCAGGCGGCGACCCCCAGCGGCAGTCCCATCCCCCAAACGACCATGTTCATCAACGGGAAAAGGATGGCAGGGCGCGCCGCCCACTGTTCCCCCGGCGGTCCGCCGCCGATGCCGTTGGATTCCATCTGCGCCACCTTCATGCTGTCCAGCCAGTCCGGGTTAAGATGCAAAGTCAGCAGGGAAGTGTCGCCCTGCGGGGCACGGAACGCCATCGGCTGGGTCAGGCGAAAGGCAAACGCCGCCGCCAACGCAGAAAGGAAAAGCAGCAAAACGGTATAGGCAAAGATGCGCCGCAGGTCACTGTGCCGGCGCAGTTTGAGATCGGCAATGCTGAGGAAAGCCGCCACCACGACCATGCCGGTCAGCGGCAGCAGGTTGATCTTGCACGCCAGCGCCATCCCCGCCGCCGCTCCAAACAGGGCATACCAGCCAGCCATGGCGGGCTTCAGGCGGTAATGGTTCTCTGGCGGTCTCCGCTCCAGCGAAGGCTGTTCAGCAATGCGCACGGCGGCATAGAGCGCCAGCAGGGTAAAGAACGTGCCGAAGTTATCCACCGTCATGAAATGCGATTGCTGGATTTGCATCACCGCCAGCGCCGAAAGCGCCGCCGCCAGCAGTCCAACGCGCTGGCTATATAACCGTCTTCCGATGAGGTAGAGCAGGAGCACTGCCAGCGTATCCGCCAGCGCCGAAAGCCGC
Organism: Anaerolineaceae bacterium; assembly: GCA_034434695.1. Taxonomy (GTDB): domain Bacteria; phylum Chloroflexota; class Anaerolineae; order Anaerolineales; family Anaerolineaceae; genus DYEC01. The sequence goes on along the minus strand of DAOTYY010000018.1, from coordinate 26,573 downwards.
CTGCCCAACAGACGCAGTTCGTTGTAACCTGTATTCCCGCTCGCCTCGGCGGCAGCGCGGATGATGATCATGGGCAATTGCCCCCAGCGCATACGATTATTCGGACCATTGGCGAGCAAACTGCCATCCGGATTGTACTTATGGTAAGGGCTGAGCGGGGAGATGCGCGTATTAAAATATTCGGCAAGGCTCTGCGGCATCTGCAGGGCGGTGAGCGTATTGGTTAGCCCGTATTCATCAGGGTGTAATTGAGCATCCTGATTCCAGTTCGCCCATGAAAATCGGTAGCCAATGCCGACCAGTATCAGAATGATCAGCAGGAAATCAAATATCCAAATGGGCAGGGTAAATCGTGGGCGAGATGTAGTGCTTTGGGTCATGGCTTCAATTATGCAGAAGGATTTCTTTCAGGGGATAATTATACCGATGATGACCGCATCGCGGGCAGATCAAAGCTCGGGGCAATACGCCCAGCCGACTCCGTATTTGGAAAACTTTGTAGTGAATGGCTCAGGGGCAGCTCACAATAACCTCATTGCTGATTCGCCAGTAGCGTCCCTGATGCCACGCCTTGAGATGAATGCGGTACTGCCCACCGCGAAAATATCCATAGGTATATTCATGATCGGCAAGGCGCTCCAAAACGGTGTAGCCATCCATGTCTTGCACTACCCAGGTGAGCAACCGAATTGTGTCTCTTCCCTCAACTTCTGTGCGGGTAACATGGCAGCCATCATTTTCAACATGGATAAGGACACGCGCATTGGGTGGTGTGGAGCCCAATGCATCCGCCCCACTGCGTGTAGATAACCACCACACCATTGTAATCAGCATGAGAATACAGATACAAATTGAGGCAGTGATCAGGAGAATAACAAAAACAATTGGAGAAAATTTTTTGGAGGACAAAGTTCTCCTCGCGTTTTCACGCCTTGCGTATGCGCCAGACATCGGGAAGACATAAACAATTCTAACAGATACCTGTCCGTTTTGGCTTCGAATTACGAAATCTCTTTATATTGTTATTGTATGTCCGGAACATCCTGAGGTAAGAACGTGAACAATGCTGAATAATTTGAAGGTATGGATAGGTTATCCTTATCCCCAAATAATCTTTCTGCAAGGTGATTCTTCATCTGCTCGAAGCAGATGCGAACACTCCGCGCATTGCCAAATTCTGCCTCTGCCAGTTTTTTATTCGCCATTAAGTAATTCAATGCCTTTTCGCTCACTTCATCACTGATCAAAAACTTCTCGCGCTCGGCTAAACGGCGCAAAATTTCGCCAAGTTCCTCACGGGTAAAATCGGGAAAGTCCAATACCAGCGGAAAGCGTGAACGCAAGCCGGGGTTACTGCGGATAAAGCGCTTCATCGGCTTGGGATAACCAGCAGCGATCACCACCAGCCTGTCGCGGTAATCTTCCATCGCCTTGACCAGCGTATCCACCGCCTCACGCCCAAAATCCTGCTCGCTTTCCCGCTCCAGCGCATAAGCCTCATCAATAAAGAGCACGCCGTCCAGCGCCTTCTTAACCGCCGCCATCGTGCGCAGGGCAGTCTGCCCGACGTAACCCGCTACCAGATCAGCGCGGGCGACCTCAACGACATGCCCGCGTTTCAGGATGCCCAGCGAGCGGTAAATCTGCCCTACCAGCCGGGCGACGGTGGTCTTTCCCGTGCCGGGGTTGCCCAGAAAAACCATGTGCATCAGCAGGTTTGCCGCGGGCAGAGCAGGGTCCCGGCTGCGCCGCGCCTGCTCAAACTGAACGCGCCGCGCCAGACGCCGCAGGCTGCGCTTGACCGGCGCCAGCCCGACCAGTTGATCGAGTTCGGCAAAAACCTCCTCCAGCTTTGGCAGCGGCGGCGGCAGGTAAGCGCGGTAGCTTTCGGGGATATCCTCAACGGACACAGGCGTATCCGCCGGAAGGTGATGCTGAAACAGCCGCGCCGCGCGGCGGCGGTCTAGCGCCTCCGCCAGATTGCGCATCTCGCCGGCGTTGCCGAAGGTCTCATCGCGGCTGTGATACAGCCCAGCGACGATCTCTTTGAGCGCGGCTTCAACTTCAGCCGAGAGGGAAAGCTGACGTTCTGCCAGCATCCGCTGTAAAATCAGCCAGAGCTGTTCAGGGGAATAATCCTCAAAGACAAAAACGTTTTCCGCCGGGATGCGCCGCGCCAGACCGGGGTTGGCTTGGCGGAAGCGCGCCATCTTTTCAGGGTACCCCGCCACGACCACCACCAGACGGTGACGGTCGTTTTCCATGCGCATCAAGAGCGTATCCAGCGCTTCCTGTCCAAAACCGCCGCGCCCCTCTTCGGTGAGCATATAGGCTTCATCTAAAAACAACACGCCGTCCAACGCCTGATCCACCAGCCGGTTGGTCTTGATGCTTGTGCCGCCGACATAATCCGCCACCAGATCACCCGCCTGCGCTTCCACCAGATGACCGCGTTGCAGGATGCCAATGTCGTGATAGATTTCGCCGATCAAGCGGGCAACGGTAGTCTTGCCCGTGCCGGGATTGCCGCTAAACATCAAATGCAAAAGAGGAAACTCGTCCACGTTCGTTTTGCTGCGCTTTTTTTGCACTGCCAGCCAGGCGGCTAATTCAAAAATGCGCTGTTTGACCGCCTCCAGACCCACCAGCGCGTCCAACCGCTCCTGAATAGACAGCTCGCCCGGACGAACGCCGGAAAACCAGCCGCTGAGCCGAGCCTGTTGCAGGTCAAACTGCGGAAAGATGCTCAAACGGTTGAGCCACAGGCGCGCTCTGCCGCCTTCGCCGGCGATCCAGTCCGCCAGCTTTTGCCGCTCGTCCAGCGGCAGGCGCAGCCCGCGCTTTTGCTCCAGATGGATGAGCAGCCGCCCGACTTCGCCGCGGGTGGGGTCGCCGATCTGTGCCAGATTCACCGCACGCGCAGGCTCACTGCGCCGGCGCAGGATGAAACTGCGCAGTTCGGGAATAGGAATGCGCTGAGCCAGCTCGCTCAAGTCTGCATACGTATCCGCAGAAAAGAGGAAAAGGCAGATATTCGGATTTGCCGCCGGCAGGCGCGTCCATTCGCCGACCACCCCCGCCAGCGTGCGCGGGTCATCCACATATTGCAGATAGGTTTCCGCCTGAACGAAAACCACCGCTGAACGGCAGGTCGTCTGGTCGCGCAGGATAGCATCCAGCATTCGAATCGCAAAGACGTCGCCCATTGCGGCGTGCTGCGGCGCGGGCTGATCGCCGCCGCGCGGCTTGAGCAACATGCGCGCCGCCAGCGGACCATCGCTCAAGTACACCATTTCGGTCTGCGCTTCGCGCACCTGACGGGGAAGACGGGCAAGACGGAGCGGAGAAGCCAGTTCTTCCGATTCGCCGTCCAGAAAATAGACCGATTTATGCGGGGCAATAAACGCCACCCGCTCAAAACCCTTTGATTTCAGAAAGTCCAGTAAGACGCGCTCAATCGTTTGCTCTTCCCCCTGCGGCGTGATAAAGACATCTTCGATGCCGCTGCCATACAGGATATAAAAGCGGTGTCCAGAGGAAAGGTTCAGCGCCTGTTCGATGCGTTCAACGCTCATGGTGCTGCCTTGCCCGATGAATGGTTCTGCCAGCCTGACGGATCACCGCCGGCTGGGGCGTTTTCGCTGAAATTGCTGCGGCGGGTTCATGCGCAGGAACTTCCACCATCCCGCCAAGCGCCAGACCGTACCGCTGCAGAGCGTTTTGAATCACCCGCGCCCTCTGCCACAATTCATGTTCGGTGCGCAAGGGCTGGTCACGCGAGAAAAGATACAAATCGTTTCTGCCATAATCCTGCGGGTCGGGGTCAATCTTGACAATCACCTCAGCCCCCTCTAGATTGACCAGACGCACCTGATACGCCCGGCGCATGTCATTCGCCTGAAAACGGGTTTGCACCGGCACAAAGCCCTGTTCCTGCAGCGCCCGCACGGTCAGGTCGGCAATATTGACCCGCAGTTGCGAATTGAGCACTTCCAGCCGCGCCTGAAAAACAACTTCGGATAATTCATTTTCACGGGCGGGCAGGTCTTCTTTCATGAGGCGGCGCAAGGTTTGCAAGTCCAAATCAGGCGGGTCAGCCTCGATGGTGTTCAGGATTTGCTTGGTCTGCTGAATAAAACGCGTCAAAGCGCCGGAGGTCCAGGCGTCCACTTCAATCCTTTCCGTCTGGAGGTTGCCTTCCAGGTCCACTGCCGGGACAAATTGCTGTTTTTCGGCAAGGTCCAGCAAAAAGCGGTAGCCGCTCAACAGCGAAGCGCGCAGGGTCAGCCATTCGTTCTGCATCTGCTCCAGTGAGAAACGCAGTTCGGATAAGTGACGGTACATTTGCTGACCCTCTGTCAGCACGGCTTCGCAAAAGCCATCCTCCAAATTGAGATACGCCTGACGCAGACGCGCCGCCGCAGCCTCCAGTTGACCCGGCGCAAAACGTTCCGCCTCATAATGGTTTTGGATGAAGTGATAGAGCGCCTCGGCGTGCTGTAACCAGCGCAGGGCAATTTGCGCCTTGCGCGCCTCATCGGCGAGCATCCAGCCGCTGGTCTGTTCCAGTTCGGTCAACCGCTGCTGCTGCTCGACCAGCCTTACTGTTGCCTCCTGCTGAACTTCCGCCAGCGCCTCCATTTGCCTGTTCAGCGCCTCCTGCAAAGAGGTCAGGTTTTCCTGCGCAGTTTCCTCTACGGTGCGCAGACACCGCAGGATGGCTTCCTGCGTTTCCAGCCATAGGCGGCTGTTATCGCTCTCGGTTTGCCGAAACTCCTCATCGAAAGTGACCAGCAATTCCTGAAAACTGTGCTGGCGTTGACGGCTTTGCTGCGCTTCCGCCAAGAGGGATTGGCGCACTTCCCGGCGAGCTTTTTCCAGCAGGAGGGGCAATTGCTCTTGAAACAGATGGGACTGTCTATCGGCTTCGCATAAACGCCGGTATTCCGCTTCGCTGATCGTGATGGTCGTACGCTTATGCCCGCTCATCGTTCATCACCAACCGCCTAAAAAACAACCCAGCCGGCAACGGCGCCTCCGCAGGCAGGGCATTCTCCAATCCCTGCAAAACATCCACCGGCGGGATGCCGACCACCATCATCTGCCCATTCATCACCTGAATTTCCACCCGGCGGGGCTGGTTGTGGAAGTCGAAACCCGCCAGCCGGCTGCTCAGGTGAATGATGCGCTGATTGTCACTGCCGCGCAGCCCGCGCCCATCGTTGCGCGCGGCGATGTAAGGTCCGTCAATCAAAACATCAATTTCATCCAACAGGTCAAACACGCCGCTTTCGGGCGGCTTGCGGATGAGCTGTTCAAGGCGGTAGCCGGTAAAACAAATGATATTGAGGTCGCGCTTTTGCCGCGCCAGCTTGGCTAACCTCGCCAGCCCGCGCGCCTGCATAAACGGCTCGCCGCCGGAAAAGGTCAAACCGCTGATCTGCGGATCGGCGAGGAGTTCTTCCGCCAGCGCCTCCGGCTTTACCCGCCGGGCGGGGCGGTCGAAGGAAAGCCATTGCGGAGCGATACACCCCGCACAGCGGAACGGACAGCCCTGCACCCAGACCACCGCGCGCAAACCCGGACCAAGCGCCCGGGTGGCGGGACAGACGGCGGCGAGATGAAGTACCCCTGACTCTGGTCGTACCTTTAGAGATTTGCTCATTGATTTTCCCTGCACTTTCCGGCATCCAATGGCGCAGGAATCTGCCGGAATATCGAAATTTTGTTCTAGTAATCTCTATTATAATGATCATTTTGGAAAAGTCAAGCAGTTTTCCGAACGATAAGGCTGGAGAAAGTTTGCTCAAACTTTGCGATCGCATCCCCAGCGCTTGAGAATGAGAAACCAAGAGGATGTTGTCATTCGTCCAAAATATGTTACAAATATCATAAAATATATTATGATAAATTGTGATATTTATCACGATCAAAAAAATGACAAAAGGTGACATTTGTCACATTCGGGCGTGAAGTTTTATCCTTTTATCCCGGCGAAGTTGTTTATACAATAAAAAAGTAATTTTCTCCAAATTGACAGAATAATTCAGCAAGCGGGAATTGAGGAGGTCACGATGGTGGAAATGGTCACACAGGAAGCGCCTCCGCTCATCCGCACGGAAGAGAAGCTGAAAAGCTGTATCCAGTGTGGAGATTGCAGCAGCATTTGCCCGGTTGGTTACTTAATGGACTTCCCCCCCAGCAAAATCATCTCAGCTTTGCGCGCTGAGATTTATCCGCGCGTTCTGTCATCCGATTCGGTCTGGTTCTGCGTTGCCTGTTCTGCCTGCACCGCCGTATGCCCAGCGCAGATTCCAGTCACCACAGGTTTGATGACCCGCACGAAAGAAGAACTGCTGATGGAGGGGCGGGTGCCGGAAGAGCTTAAAAAGGCTCTGGAAAGCACCCAACGCTACGGCAACCCGCTGGGCGAGTCGCCGCGCAAGCGGACGGATTGGATGTGAGGGATGGAAGATCGTGTGCCGCTGCTGGGCAACGGCAGAAGCGAAACCGATATCCTCTGGTATGTCGGCGATTACGCCTCGTACCATCCCCGCGTACAGGCAGCCACCCGCGCGCTGGCGGAACTGCTCCATCTGCTGGGGGTAAACTTTGCCATACTGGGCAATGAAGAGTACAGCGACGGCGACTCGCAGCGGCTGGCGGGCGAACAGGGATTATTCGAGATGCTGGCTGAAAAAAACGGCAGGGTTCTGAAAAAATACCGCTTCAACAAAATCATCACTACCGACCCTCACGCCTATAACGCACTGAAAAACGAGTATCCCAGGCTTGGCATTGTCTATCCCGTCCAACACTATACCGAGTTTCTGGCAGAACGGCTGGAGGCGCTTCAGCCATTGTTGCGCAAACCGCTCGGCAGTACCATCACGTATCACGATGCGTGTTATCTTGGGCGGGTGAACAAAATTTATGAAGCGCCGCGCGCCTTGCTGGCAGCGATTCCAGAAGCAACGCTGGTCGAAATGCCCCATTACGGAGCGAACAGTCTTTGCTGTGGAGGAGGAGGCGGGGGAATGTGGCTGGATGGTTTCCATTGGGAAAAAGCGCGCACCCGCCTTTCGGAGTGGCGCATCAAGGAAGCCAGCAGCGTCGGCGCCAATATCCTGGCGGTAGCATGTCCCTACGAAACCCCGCGCTTTGAAGATGCGGTGAAAACCACTGGCAAAGCGGAAGAACTGACCGTCAAAGACATCAGCGAACTGCTGCTGGATGCCATTCGCTAACCACACCGGCAATTTCTAAAAGGATTCAACCATGAAGACTCTGGTTCTGATTCAAATGGTCCCCGACCTGGTGGAAGAACTGATTGTGGATCGCGGCGGTACCCGCCTCGACTCCTACAACACCCACTGGGTCATCAATGAATTTGATGATTTCGCGCTGGAACAGGCGGTTCTGCTGAAAGAACGTCAGGGCGGAGAGGTAATCGTCGTCGCTCTAGCTATGGAAGGCGTGGAGGATGTCTTGTTCACTGCCGCTGCAAAAGGCGCAGATCTTCTGATCCGGCTCAACGGTGATTTTGAAGGGGAAGTCAATAACCACTCGCTGGCGCGCCAGTTTTTCCCCTTTATCACCCAATTAAAACCCGACCTGATTTTGACCGGCGTCTCGGCACACCACCGTCACGATGGCGCTTTGGGCGCGTTGATAGCGGCTCTGGCGGACTTGCCATATATTGGCTACGTGGCAGGGGTTACTGTTACAGATGGCAAAGCAGTGGCACGCAAAGAATACCCGGGCGGCATTATCTGCGAAATGGAGGTGCAACTGCCGGCAGTGTTGGAAATCCAATCCCCCGATACGCCGCCGCGCTATGTTCCGATCAGCAAAATTCGCCAGGCGATGAAAACCGCCCAAATCGAAGAACAGGAAGCGGGCGGGGCAGATTTGAGCGGCGGGGTCGCCATCAGTCGTCTGATTCAACCGCAGGCAAGTGGACACGCCGTCATGTTGGAGGGCGATCTCGATCAGATTGCCGAGAAGTTAGTTGCCATTTTCAAAGAGCAGGGCGTTTTGTAAGGAGGTCAGCGCGATGAGCGGCGAGATTTACGTTTTGATCGAACATCTTCAGGGGCAGGTGTTGGATATTTCTTATATCCTTCTAGCGCAAGCACGCGAGCTGGCGGGTAACGATGCGCAGGTCACTGCCATCCTGTTAGGGCATCAGGCGCAAGCGCTGACAGCGGAGCTGGCGGCGGACGAAGTGTTCTATTATGACCATCCCCTGCTGGAAACATTTACTGCCGAGGCATATTGGAAAGTGCTGGCGGGTTTACTGGAAGAAAGAAAACCGCGCCTGATGTTATTTGGCGAAACCACCATTGGCAGCGAGACTGCTGGCGGGCTTTCCATGCGGCTTGGGCTGCCGCTGGTCAGCCACTGCCAAAAGATCGTTCGCGATGGGGCAGTCCTCCGCTGGGTCAGCCAGCTCTTTGCCGGCAAGATGCTGGCGGAAGGAGACCTGCCTGAGGGCACTGCGCTGGTGACCATGCAGCCCGGCGCTTTCAAACCCGAACAAGGGAAAAGCCGCCAATCACCCAAGATCACCCCTCAACCGCCGGCAGACCTTTCCGGTTTACGGACGAGCGTCAAACAAATCATTCAGCCTTCTGGTGAGGATGTGGACATTACCCGTCTGGATGTGCTGGTATCGGTCGGGCGGGGCATCCAGCAAAAAGAAAATATCGAACTGGCACAAGCGCTGGCGGAGAGTCTGAATACGGTGCTGGCAGGCAGCCGCCCGGTGGTAGATCAGGGCTGGTTGCCGGTCAGCCGTCTGGTGGGCAAATCTGGCAAGGCAGTCAAACCCAAACTTTATCTTGCCCTGGGGATCAGCGGCGCACCGGAACATGTTGAGGCGCTCGGCAATGTTGAGATGATTGTAGCCATCAATACCGACCCGAACGCGCCGATCTTCAACCTCGCCCGCTTTGGCGCCACGGTGGATGCGCTCGACCTGCTTCCAGTGTTGAGCGAAAAAGTGCAGCAAGCAAAAGGAGGATAAATGCCGGAACGGGTTGATTTCTGGGGCATCACCGCCCCATGGGGACCAGCAGCCATCTATACCTTTCTGGGGCTTGCCACCCTGATTTTGGTGGTTCGCTTCGTGCTCGTAGCTTCCCGCTGGCGGCGGATTGGGCGCCCGTTGCGGCGCACCGACCGCCCGCTGGTGCGGCTTGGACGGCTGATCCAGTACTATCTGGCTCAAGCGAGGGTGCTTTCACAAACCTACCCGGGGCTGATGCATGTACTGATCTTCTGGTCTATGCTGGTTTTCTTTCTCGGCACAGTACTGGCGACCATTCACAGCCACGTTTTCAGATTTCTGACCGGCAACGTTTATCTGATCTACAAACTGGTGCTGGATTTGTCTGTGCCGCTGTTTCTGGTGGGCGTTGGGATGGCAGCCTATCGGCGCTATGTGCAGAAGCCGCAGCGGTTAACCCTCTCCGGCAAATTCACCTGGTCGCTGGTCATCCTGACCCTTGTGGTCATGCTCGGTCCAATCGTGGAATCGTTTCGGCTGGCGATTACCCGCCCCGCCTGGGCAGGCTGGTCGCCGGTCGGCTGGCTGATTGCGCAACTGTGGATCAACAGCGGCATGTCCACCGCCGCCATGCAAAGCGGACATCTGACCAGCTACATCCTGCACCTGCTGGCAGTCGGGGTGCTCTTTATCACCGCCCCCGCCGGCACGCTCCTGCACGTGGCGACCAGCGGTCTCAATATCTTCTTTTCAAGGCTGGAGCGCCCGCTGGGACAACTGGCGCCTATTCCGCTCACCGATAAAAACGAGTACCTTTACGCTGACCGTTTGGAAAATCTGACCTGGAAACAATTGCTGGATGCCGATTCCTGCACCGAGTGCGGGCGCTGTCAGGATGCCTGTCCGGCTTACGCCGCAGGACGCCCGCTCAGCCCCAAACAGCTCATCCTCAGCCTGCGGGATGCGCTGGACGCGCACGGGCGCAACGGCAAACCGCTGGTAGGCGGGTGGATCAGCGATGAGGTGCTGTGGTCCTGCACCACCTGCACCGCCTGTGTCCAGGAATGTCCGGTACTGATAGATCATCTGGATACGATTGTGGACTTGCGCCGCTATCTGGTCAGCGAGGGGCGGGTGGATGAGATTTTGCAAAACGCGCTGGTCTCTCTTAGCCGCTATGGCAATTCCTTCGGGCTATCCGAGCGGGCGCGTACCCGCTGGACGCAAACCCTGCCCCAGCCGGTGAAAGATGCGCGCCGCGAGGAAGTAGATTACCTCTGGTTTGTCGGCGATTACGCATCTTTCAACGCCACCGTTATCGAAACCACCCGTCTGGTTGCGGCTGTGTTCCAAAAAGCCGGGCTGGATTTCGGCATCCTCTACGAAGCTGAGCGCAATGCCGGCAATGATGTGCGGCGGGTGGGCGAAGAAGGGCTGTTTGAAATGCTGGTCGAGAAAAATTCAGCCGCCCTGAAAAAATGCAAGTTCAACGCCATCGTGACCACCGACCCGCATACCTACAACACCCTGCGCCATGAGTATCCCAAAGAAGTGCTGGATGGGCGCCCGGTATGGCACTACGCGCAGGTGCTGGATGAGCTGATCCGATCCGGCAGGCTCAAGCTGACCAAAAAGCTGGGCTATCCAGTGACCTATCACGATCCGTGTTATCTGGGACGTTACAATCAGGTCTATGAGGCACCGCGGCGGGTGATCGCCGCCGCCGGCTGTGAACTGGTGGAAATGCCGCGCTGCCGCGAACGTTCGTTCTGCTGTAACGCTGGCGGCGGTCAAATCTGGATGAAAGAAGGCGAAATGCGTGAGCGCCCCAGCGAGAACCGCATCCGCGAGGCAGCGCAGCTACAGGGCGTCAGCGTGTTTGTCGTCGCCTGTCCCAAAGATCTGACCATGTATCAGGACGCGGTCAAGACCACCGCGCTGGAAGGGCGTATAGCAGTCAAAGACCTGATCGAACTGGTTTATGAAGCGCTTTAGGTGTTCTTCTCAAACGTCAGGAAAGGAGAGAGCGACGTGAGCGAAAGAATTGGCGTTTATGTTTGTCACTGTGGCAGCAATATTGCCGGCATTGTGGATGTGCAGCAGCTCGCCGAATGGGCTGAACGGTTGCCGAACGTGGTTGTCAGCCGCGATTATAAATTTATGTGCTCAGGACCCGGGCAGACACTGATTGAGGAAGATATCAAAGAGCTCGGATTGACCCGCGTGGTGGTGGCGGCTTGTTCGCCGCATTTGCATGAAGCCACCTTTCGCGGGGCGTGCCAGCGCGCCGGATTGAATCCCTATTTGTTTGAGATGGCTTCGATCCGCGAACAGGTTTCCTGGGTGACAACCGATAAGGCGCTTGCCACCCAGAAAGCCAAAGCATTGGTGAATGCCGCCGTACGGCGCGTTGTGCTACACCAGCCTTTAGAGCCAATCATTGTGGAGATTAACCCAAATACACTGGTAGTAGGCGGCGGTGTCGCCGGCATTCAGGCAGCCCTGGAGATAGCCGATTCGGGTTCCCATGTCTATCTGGTCGAACGTGAACCTTCCATCGGCGGACACATGGCGCAATTCGACAAGACCTTCCCCACCCTGGACTGCGCTGCCTGTATCCTCACCCCCAAAATGACAGCCGTCAGCCAGCACCCCAATATCACCTTGCTGACCTGGAGCGAAGTGGAAAATGTATCCGGTTACGTGGGAGATTTCAACGTAACCATCCGCAAAAAAGCCCGCAAGGTGAATGAAGAGCTTTGCACGGGCTGCCTGATCTGTCAGGAAAAATGTCCCAAGAAGGTTGTGGACACCGTCTTTGAAGCCGGGCTGGGAACGCGCAAAGCGATTTACGTCCCCTTTCCGCAGGCAGAACCCAAGTTCCCTGTGATGGACATCGAGAACTGCATCTATTTCCAAAAAGGCACCTGCCGGGCTTGCGAGAAATTCTGTCCAACCCACGCCATAGACTTTGAGCAGCAGGATACGATTCTGGAAGTCAAGGTTGGCAACATCGTCCTGGCAACCGGATATGAATTGTTCGACCCCCGCCGTATCCCCGAATACGGCTATGGACGCCTCAAAGATGTCTACACCAGTCTGGAATTTGAGCGCATGAACAGCTCATCCGGGCCCACCGAAGGCAGAATCGTCTGCCGCGATGGCAGAACACCGCAGTCGGTCGCCATCGTCCATTGTGTGGGCAGCCGCGATCAGAATTACAACCCCTATTGCTCCTCCATCTGCTGTATGCAATCCCTGAAGTTTGCCCATCTGGTCAAAGAGCGCACCAACGCCGAGGTGTATAACTTCTACATTGACATTCGCACAGCCGCTAAAACCTACGAGGAATTCTACAATCGGGTACTGGAGGAAGGCGTCTATTTTGTGCGCGGCAAGGTGGGCGAGATTACCGATGTAGCGCGCACCCCGGAAGAGGAAGGCAAATTGATCGTGCAGGTGTATGACACGCTGGCAGGGGTGCAGCGGCGGATACCGGTAGATATGGTCGTGCTGGCAGCCGCCATTGAACCGCGCCGGGATGCTAAAAGCGTTGGACAGCTTTTCGGCATTGCCTGCGGTGCAGACGGCTGGCTGGTGGAGCGGCACCCCAAAATTGACCCGGTGGCAACGATGACGGAAGGGATTTTCATCGCCGGCTGTGCCCAGGGTCCCAAAGACATTCCCACCGCCATCAATCATGGGGCATCGGCGGCGGCGCGAGTCATCTCACGCATTCAGCAAAAACAACTGGCGCTCGAACCCATTCGCGCCACGATAAACGAGGAAAAATGCTCAGGCTGTCGTATCTGCAATGACCTGTGTCCCTTCAATGCCATCTCATTTATCGAGGAACGGGGCATCTCAACAATCAACAAGGCGCTTTGTCAGGGTTGCGGCACCTGCGTAGCCGCCTGTCCGGCAGGCGCCATCAGCGGCACCGGCTTTAGCGACGAGCAGATTCTGGCGCAGCTTGAGGGTTTGCTTGCGCTTGAAATACGCGGCACAGCCGTTGAGGCATAAGATTTTCAGAAGGAGGAAGGCAATGACGGAAAATTTTGAGCCGATGGTAGTGGGCTTTGTGTGCAACTGGTGCAGTTTCCGCGCCGCCGACATGGCTGGCACCGCACGGATGAAATATCCTGCCAACATCCGTCTGATCCGCACCATGTGCAGCGGCAGGGTGGACCCCACTTTTATCCTCAAGGCGTTTGCTTCGGGAGCGGACGGTGTCATTGTGATGGGATGCCACCTGGGCGATTGCCATTACGTCGAACAGAATTACAAGACAATGCGGCGCATCAATCTGCTCAGACGCACCCTTGCGCAACTGGGCATCGAGCCGGAGCGGCTGAAGCTGGTCTGGGCAAGTGCCGCCGAAGGCGGGCTTCTGGTGGAACATTTTACAAAGTTTGTCGAAGAAGTGCGCGCGCTGGGTCCGTTGGGCTTGCCGGTCTGGGCTGGCAGTGAAGTTCCAGCGACGGGCGAACTGAAGGAGGAGACCGCATGAGCGAAAAACCGAAATTTGCCATGTACTGGGCTGCTTCTTGCGGCGGGTGCGAGATTGCAGTCCTGAACGTCCACGAAAAAATCCTCGATATTGACGCCAACTTTGAGATCGTTTTCTGGCCTGTTGCCATGGATGCCAAAGTTAAAGACGTCGAGGCAATGCCCGATCAATCCATCCTGATCACCCTGTTCAACGGCGGCATGCGCAACAAAGAAAACGAGGAGATGGCGCATCTCTTGCGGCGCAAGTCGCAAATCCTGGTCGCTTTTGGCTCCTGCGCCTGTGAAGGCTGTATTCCGGGACTGGCGAACCTGTCCTCTGCCCAATCCCTCTTTGAAACTGTCTATCACACACCGAGCACCGAAAACCCGCAAGGACTTTACCCCCAACCCCAAACCAGCATGCAGGAAGGCGAGCTTTTCATCCCTGCATTCAACCCCGTCCTGAAGACGCTGGATCAGGTGGTTGCGGTGGATTACTATATGCCCGGCTGTCCCCCCGAATCGCATCAGATTGCCGCGGTGATAGACCTGCTGGTAGCTGTGCTGCAAGGCAAAGCTTCTCTGCCCGCCCGGGGAGCGACGATCGGCGTCGGAATGTCCACCGTGTGCGATGAATGCCCGCGCACCCGCAACGTCAAAAAAATCAAACAATTTGTCCGTATTCAGGAAATGACCACCATTGACCCGCAGCTTTGCCTGCTTGAACAGGGACTGCCGTGCAACGGTCCAGCCACCCGCAGCGGCTGTTCCGCGTTGTGTCCCAAAGCTTCAGCACCGTGCATCGGCTGTTACGGACCGGCGGAAGGGGTGATTGACTATGGGGCGCGGCTGATAACGGCTTTTTCTTCGGTCATTGACAGCAAAGACCCGCAGGAAATTGACCGCATCCTGGACGGTATTCCCGACCCGGCGGGACAGTTCTACCGCTTTAGCCTGGCAAAGTCGCTGTTAAGGGCGGGAAAAGCTGCCTGGAAGGTTGAGTAGGGAGGTTGTCACCATGCAACGGATTTCAATAGACCCGATTACGCGTTTGGAAGGGCACGGAAAGATCGAGATCTTTCTGGATGAAGAGGGCGAAGTCGCCAATACTTACTTTCAGATTCCCGAATTGCGCGGCTTTGAACGATTCTGTGTCGGCCGTCCGGTGGAAGAGATGCCCCTGCTCACCAACCGCATTTGCGGCGTGTGCCCGGAGGCGCATCACATGGCGCTGCCAAAGCGGCGGATGCAGTGTACCACGTAGACCCGCCCCGCCCGGCAAAATTGCTGCGTGAACTGCTGTACAGCGCCTTCTTCTTTGCCGACCATACCACTCATTTCTACGCTCTGGCAGGACCGGATTTCATCGTTGGACCTGACGCGCCAGTGGTAGAACGAAACATCCTTGGCGTCATTCACAAAGTGGGGCTGGAAACCGGCGGAAAGGTGATTCAGGCGCGAAAATTCGGACACCTGGTGGTGGAAATGATCGGCGGACGCAAAGTGCATCCCTGCACATCTGTGCCGGGCGGGCTGACCAAAGGTATTACCGAAGAACAGCGTCAGCAGATTGAACAGATGGGACGCTGGGCGATTGAATTTGCCCGCTTCAGCCTGCAGGCTTTCAACGACATTGTGCTGGGAAACCAGGCTTATGTGGATTTGATTCTGGGTGATCTTTACACCCATCAGACGTATTCCATCGGTCTGGTCAACGAAAAGAATCAGGTCAATTTTTACGATGGCAAAGTCAGCGTCGTTGCTCCGGATGGCGAACGGATCGGCAAATACGCTCCCAATGAGTATATGGATTGGATTGCCGAACGCGTGGAACCCTGGACTTACCTCAAATTCCCCTATCTGAAGAAAATCGGCTGGAAAGGATTTGTGGATGGGAAAGACTCGGGGGTTTATATGGCGACGCCCCTCTCACGCCTGAACGCCGCGGACGGCATGTCAACCCCGCTGGCGCAGGAAGAATATGAAAGGTTTTACAGCACGCTGGGCGGCAAGCCCGTCCATCAGCGTTTAGCCATTCACTGGGCTCGGTTGATCGAACTGTTATACGCCGCCGAGCGCTGGGTGGAACTGGCAACCGATCCGGAGATCACCTCAGACCATGTCCGCATTGTGCCGTCTGAAAAACCAACCGAAGGGGTCGGCATCGTAGAAGCGCCGCGCGGCACCCTGACCCATCATTACTGGACAGACGAGCGCGGTATCCTGACCAAAGTGAACCTGATCGTCGGCAACACCAACAACTACGCTGCCATTCAGATGTCCACCCGTAAAGCCGCCCAGAGCCTGATCCACCGTGGACAGGTTACCGAAGGGCTGCTCAACCGCATCGAGATGGCTTTTCGAGCTTACGACCCCTGCTTTGGCTGCGCAACGCATACTCTGCCGGGGCAGATGCCGCTGGAGGTCACCATCCGCGATGCCCGCGGAGAGATGATAGAGACCATCAGGCAGTTTTGTTAAGGTCAACCTTCATGCCAAAGCGCACCCTTATTCTGGGATTGGGTAATCCCATCCTGGGCGACGATGGCATTGGCTGGCGCGTCGTGGAAATGGTCCAGCCGTTCTTGACCGACGCCGCGCTGGAAGCGGATTGCCTGGCAGTGGGCGGGTTGAGCTTGATGGAGCGGCTGACCGGGTATGACCGCGCGGTTTTGGTGGACGCCATCAAGACCGGCAAACAGCCTGCCGGCAGCGTGAGCGTGTTCACGCTGTCCGATTTGCCAGACCTGCAGGCGGGACATCTCTCCTCCGCCCACGACACTTCGCTTCAAAAGGCGCTGCAAGTGGGACGCTTATCGGGCGCACACCTGCCAGAAGAAATTTTTATCGTAACGGTTGAAGTCCAGCAGGTGTGCGATTTTTCTGAGCAGCTTTCACCAGAATTGCAAACCGCTCTCCCGCTTGCCGTTCGGCAAGTGATGGAGATTTTAAGACAGGGAGTTGACTTTCCAAATTCTTGACATTCCGACAAGGTGAGGGTATATTGCTTCTCGTTGATGTAACCGTGGACGAGACGGATTCTGCTGATTATTTTCTGAGTTTTCGCTTTCTTCCTGCCGATTGAACCATCGAGCAGCGGTTTGCCCATGTCTGGGTGAAATACTCTGCTCCCCGCAATCGGCGGGGGGCATTTGTTGATCTTTGCGGAGAAGGAGACGGCATGGGACTTCTGCAAAATGTGCTTCCGCCCAAAGAACGGCTACAGCGTCTGATGACCTGGGGGGATGTGGTGATCCTGCTGTTGATTGCTACACTGCTCTACCTCGGCGTGCAGTTGGCTTTCCGATCGCCGGCGGAGATTCAGGGCCCACAAATTTCCCTCTCTCCGGGCGCATTGCCCTGGTACACACTGCTTTCGCTGGGGCGCATGATGGCGGCGTACGCGCTTTCGCTGACCTTCACATTGATTTACGGCAGAGCCGCCGCGTATAACCGGCGCGCCGAAGCGCTCCTCATGCCCCTGCTGGATGTACTGCAAAGTGTGCCAATCCTTTCCTTCCTGCCGGTAGTGTTGCTCAGCCTGAGCGCCATCCTGCCGCAAAAAATCGCCGTTGAGCTGGCTTCCATTGTTCTCATCTTCACCAGTCAGGTGTGGAACATGACCTTTGGCTGGTATCAGTCGCTGACCACCATTCCCAAAGAACTGCGCGAAGCCAGCGCCATCTTCCGCTTGAATAACTGGCTGCGCTTCAAACGTCTGGAATTGCCGTTCGGCATGATCGGTTTGCTCTGGAACAGCATGATGTCCTGGGCGGGCGGCTGGTTCTTTGTGATGGCGGCGGAGATGTTCACAATCGGCGAGCGCGACTTCCGCCTGCCGGGATTGGGCGCCTACCTGCGCGAAGCTTCCATCGAGGGAAACCTGACCGCCATTGCCTGGGGGCTGTTCGCGCTGATTGTGACTATCGTCCTGCTCGATCAGCTCATCTGGCGTCCGCTGCTGGCATGGGCAAACCGTTTCAAGCTGGAAATGGTGGAAAGCGATGAACCGCCCACCTCGTGGTTTTACAATCTGGTGCATCGCTCTGCCCTGATGAACATCCTGCGCCAGACGTTTGGAAGACTGAGCGACCGGTTGGATAGTTGGGTGATCAGCCGTTTTCCTGCACAGGCTGAAGAGGAAAAGACGCGCCGGAAAATAGACTGGGGAATGCTGGCTCTCTATACGCTGCTGGGGCTGGGGATTGTATACGGCGGTGCGCGGGCGTTTCACCTGTTGGTCTCAGTCTCCCTGGCAGAATGGGGAGAGATTGCGCTCGGCGTGCTGGCGACGCTGGTGCGGGTGCTGGTTGCCCTGACGCTTGCGCTGGCATGGACGATACCGATTGGCGTGGCAATCGGCACCAACCGCCGTGTTGCAGCGGTGTTGCAGCCTGTGGTGCAGGTGATTGCCTCCATACCGGCTACGGCAATTTTTCCTGTCTTTCTGTTGTTGGTGATCCATCTGGTTGGCGGGTTGAATGTGGCGGCGGTCTTTTTGATGTTGATGGGGACGCAGTGGTATCTGCTGTTCAATATCATTGCCGGCGCCAGTGCCATCCCGCAGGATTTGAAATACACCACGGCGCTGCTTGGGCTGAAGGGCTGGGCGCGCTGGCGCACGCTGATCCTGCCGGCGCTCTTCCCTTACCTGATCACCGGCACCATTACTGCCAGCGGCGGGGCGTGGAACGCCAGCATCGTCGCCGAATACGTGGAATTCGGCAAGCAAACCCTGACCACCACCGGCATCGGAGCGCTCATCTCGCGCTCCACCGCCGCAGGCAATTATCCCCTCTTGCTGGCTGCTACCTTAACGATGGCAGTGACTGTGGTGCTGATTAACCGCCTGATCTGGCGGCGACTGTACCGTATCGCAGAAGATAAATACCGCATGGAGTAGTCCTATGGGAAACGGAACAAAGCTGCTCGAATTACGCCATATTTATCAGAATTACACCAGCGGTGCACGCATGTTCACCGCCGTACAGGATGTCAACCTCACTGTTCAGGAAGGGGAATTCGTCGCGCTGGTTGGACCTTCCGGGTGCGGCAAAAGCACGCTGCTGCGCATCCTGACCGGTTTGCAGCGCCCTTCTGAAGGACAGGTGCTCTACCGCGGTCAGCCGCTGAACGGCGTCAACCCCTACGCAACCATTGTCTTTCAGACTTTTGCCCTTTTCCCATGGCTGACAGTCTTTGAGAACGTGGAGCTTGCTCTCAAAGCGCGCAACCTACCGCCGGCATTGCGCATGACGCGGGCAATGGATTTGATTGACCGCGTCGGTCTGGACGGATTCGAGAACGCTTACCCACGCGAGCTTTCCGGCGGGATGCGCCAAAAAGTGGGCTTTGCGCGAGCGATGGCGGTAGAGCCGGAGCTGCTCTGTCTGGATGAACCCTTCTCCGCGCTGGACGTGCTCAGCGCAGAGACGTTGCGCAACGAGCTGTTAGAGTTGTGGACGAGCGGCAAAATCCCCACCAAAGCGATTTTGATGGTCAGCCACAATATCGAAGAAGCCGTCCAACTGGCAGACCGTATTGTGGTCATGGATAAAGACCCCGGACGCATAATCGCCGATCTCAAAATTGACCTGCCGTATCCGCGTCTGCGCCATGCGGAAGATTTTCGCGAAAAAGTGGACCAGCTCTACGCCCTGCTTGCCGGACAAACCCGCCCGGAAATCGAGGAACTCGGTTCGGAGCCCGGTCAGTTTGGCTTCACCCGCCGCCTGCCGGATGTTTCGATCCCCACGCTGGCAGGCTTGCTGGAACATCTGGCAGAAAAGCCCAATTACGAAGCGGATATTTACCGCTTGCCGGAAGAGCTTTCGCTGGATTCGGACACCGTGCTGGCGCTAACCGAGACGGCAGAACTGCTGGGATTCGCTACCATCGCCAAGGGCGACATCCGCCTGACCCCGCTGGGCGAGACCTTTGCAGAGGCGAGCATCCTGGCGCGCAAAGAGATTTTTGCTACGCGCATCCGCCGCCTGCCGCTGGTGCGCTGGCTGATGAACATGCTCCAGCGGGCTGAAAAACACTCCCTGAAGTGGGATATTGTACAAATGGCGCTGGAACTGGAATTCCCTCCGGACGAAGCCGAAAAACAACTGGATACGCTGATCCACTGGGGACGCTACGCCGAACTCTTCGCCTACGATGACGGCAGCGAGCAGATTTACCTGGAGGCGGCAACCGAAAAGGCCGCCTGAGCGGACGTTTGCCGTTGGCGCAACCTGCCATGCCCGTCTGCGTAAATTAAGACTTGCGCCGCAAAACCTCTTGTAGGGCAAGTTTTCAACTTGCCCGCTTTGCCCGGAAAACCGAGCCGCGCCATGGTGCGCAAGTTACAAACTTGCGCCGCAAAACCTCTTGTAGGGCAAGTTTTCAACTTGCCCGCTTTGCCCGGAAAACCGAGCCGCGCCATGGTGCGCAAGTTACAAACTTGCGCCGCAAAACCTCTTGTAGGGCAAGATTTTATCTTGCCCGCCCTGCCCCGAAACCCAAGCTGCTCGATAGGTGCGCAAGTTACAAACTTGCGCCGCAAAACCTCTTGTAGGGCAAGATTTCATCTTGCCCGCCCTGCCCCGGAAACTCAAGCCGCGCTGCAGGTGCGCAAGTTACAAACTTGCGCTACAAAACCTTGTTGGGCATGTTTTCGCCCGGCGGCAGCGGAAGCTTCAACCTACGGCTTGACTTCAAACAGACTGCCTTCGCCGCGCCCATAGACATCCGGGAAGTAAAACTCCTGTGCGGTGGGCGGGATGACCTGAAAGGTGCCGACCGTGCTGGCGCGCGCCAGATAGGTGTAGGTGTAACTGCCGGCGGGCAGATAATCCGCCGAGAGGACAACCTTTTCATCGCGCAGTTCCACATGGTTGAAATGCCACCAGCCCCAGCCCAGCCCGTCCATCCTCTGCCAGTCCTGAGCTTCCGGGACGTACCCCTGCGGGCTGGTCTTGAGCGAGGTGTCCACTGCCTCCAAACCGGCGGGCAGGGGGTCTTCGACCAGCAGGTAGTGCACGCTTTGCGGCACGACGACGGTCAGCCGCACGCGTACCAGATCGCCCTGCCGGGCGGCGGTAATGGGCGTGCGATTGTCGTTGAGCGCGTAATAGCGGCGGGTCAGGATAATACCCTGATCGAGGGCTTTGATTTGCGGGACAGGCAAATAGACCTTGAGATTAGCGGTGTAATAGAGATGTCCAGCGCCCTCACTGCGCGCCACCACCAGGCGGTTGGTGGCATCTTTGAGCAGTTTTGCCACTTCCACGCGCAGCGTTTGCGTCTCTTCCAGCGCAGCGGGGGTAACCTGCCACCTGCCCAGCTCCTCGCCGTTCAGCGCCACGGCATAGGCATAATTTGCCTGCATTTCGCCGCTCTGGATCATCCAATCGGTCAGCGCCATCAGCGTCCAGGCGGTTTCCTGGGTACTGCGCCAGTGACCATCCACACGGTTGCGCATCAGCCAGCGCACAGCGCTGACATTGAGCGCGTTTTGCGGGTCAATATGGATCAGCGTTCCCAGTACGATGGCAGTGGTGCGGGCATCAGTATTCCAGTTCCAGCGGTCGCTCTGCGGCTCTTCCCAGTGAGCGCCGGCGGCGGAAAGGCTGGCAGAATCCACCAAGTGGCTGGTCAGGTTTTTCAGGCGGCTGTCGGCTGGGTCTACATCGTACAGGGTGCGCGCCAGAAAGGCACGGGCATACAGCGCAAGCGACTGCCAGTCATCATACAGGCGGGTAGTCAGGCTGACATCCGGACGCCCGCCGCGCTGAAGGACATAAAGGACAAACGCCAGCGTGTTGCGCCCGCCGCGCGCATAGCCGGCGCGGTCTGCCATCAATTGATCTGCCTGTCCATCCAGATAATCCAGCGCCCGATTAAGCACTTCGCGATCAACCGTGTAATCAGCCTCCTGCGCTTCCACCAGCCCAAGAACCGCATAAGCGGTGGTCAGCGGACTGCTCACCCCGCCGCCCCACCAGCCCCAGCCGCCATCACTGTTCTGCTGGTTGTAGAGACGTTGCAAAGCGGTATTGACCTGTGTTTTCAGGTTTTCGGTCAGTTCGGCGTTTTCCACGCCCGCCGCCTGCATGGCACGGCGGGTGAGTACGTTTGCCAGCAGGCGCGAGGCGGTCTGCTCAACGCATTCATAGGGATAATGTTTGAGATAATCCAGTCCAGCGCGCATGCCTGCCGCCAGCGAAGGCTCCATAACCACCTCAAGCTGACCTTCTTTGACATCCATCTGCGCCGGCAGGCGGATGCCCTCGCTGCGGGCGCCGTCTTCCGCCAGATCGCCGGAGGTGCTGACCGTTTCGGGCGCTTCGTAGCGATAGACCGGGATGCCCTGCCCCTCCAGCGTGCCGAGCGTGGGACGGCTGGCATCGCTATAGGCGCCGCCTTTGGCGCTGAAGACCAGGTCCACCCGCTGCGCATCCGCCAGCACTTCGCATTCCCAGCTCACATACGCCTGTTTGCCGGCAGGGATGCGCACCGTCTGGGTCAGCGGGCTGTTGACCTTCAGCCCTTTGGCTTCTGCCAGCGTGACTTCAACCGTCAGGTTCTCCCCGCTGTTGTTGTTGATACCTGCGCCCAGCACGGCGCGGTCGCCGGCGACGAAGAAACGCGGCGTCTGCGGGCGCACCAGCAGGGGCTTGGTACTGAGCAAGTCCACCGTCGTTTGACCGACGCGCGTATCTTTGGTGACGGCGCGGGCATCCATGCGCCAAGTAGTCAGGTTATCCGGCAGGGTCAGGGTGACCGCGGCGCTGCCATTTTCATCGGTCGTCAGATCGGCGCGCCAGTAGGCGGTATCCACAAACTTCTGGCGCACCTCCGGCACGCCGGGGATACCGCCGCCCTTGCCGCCGCCGCTGCCGGCGGCTTTGCCCTCAGCCACCATGGCAGCCATTTGAGCATTGAACTCCTCAATATTTCTGCTCAACGACAAAGACGTGGCAACGCTCAATCCGCGCCGGGCGTAGAAGTGATCCAGTATCGGGATGGAATTGGGATCGCTCAATGCCAGCACCGCCAGGTCTGCCAGACTGAGCGAAACCTCCGCCTGCACCGGCTTGCCTTCCAGATCGCTCACCTGCACGGTATAGGTGACCTGTTCGCCGGGGGCGGCTTGCTTGCGGTCGGGCTGGACTTCCACGCGCAGCTGCTGCTTTTCGGTGGATACGTTGAGGCTGGCGATCGCCATCTTGAAATCCGGGCGTGGATTGGTTTCATCCACTCCTTTGATCACCAGCGCCGAGACATAAACCAGCGGCGCCATATCCGCGGTGATAGGCAGGCGGTAAAGCTCACTGTTGCCGGTCAGTTTGATCACTTTTTGACTGCGGATCAGCCCGCGCTCGACCGTCACCAGCGCATAGACTTCCCCTTGAAAGGGCGAAGCCAGCAGGAGTTCGGCGGTATCGCCGGGTTTGTACTCATCCCGGTCGGCGACCATGCGGAAGGTGCGGTCATTGCTCTGCTGCCAGGGGACGTACTCTTTACCGGAAACCCACAGGTAAGCGGTGGCGCTGGCGGTGTGACCCTGCGGGTCAACGGCAGTGACGCGGGCGCGGTAGACGCCGCCCTGCGGCGGGGTGAAGCGCACGGAGGCTTTACCTTCGCTATCGGTGACCACATCGGAAAACTCCGCCAGCGGCGTATCCTTGACCGAAGACACCCAGCGCAGGACGCCTTGGGCATCCTGCTGCTGGACGCTGTACCACTCGCGGCGGCTGATGACCACGTTCAGCTTCTGTCCGGCAACCGCCTGTCCCTCCCAGTTGACGGCAATCAGGTCGAACTGTTGTTCTTCGCCGGCTCTGCCGACATAGTTCGCTGGGCGCACGCCGGCATAAACGGTGCTGCGGTGCGCGCTGAGCTGTGCCGTACTGCTGACTGAAGTGCCGGCAACATCGGTCACGGTGACTTCCAGCGTCAGGCGGCGGCCGGGACTGGCGGTATAGACATCCACCGGCAGGGTGAGGGTCAGCTCGCCGTTCTCATCGGTCACGCCGCTGCCCTCGCTGAGGGTGCGCGTCTCGCGCTCCCGCTGTTCGACTTCGGGGGGCAGATCGGTGTCATCATAGAAGCTGTAACCAGCCAGATTGCCGCCGGGCGAGAAGTAATCCGGGCTGGAGCGCAGCGCCCACTGCACTTCGGCGCCGCTCAACCCGCCGCCGGCGTAGTACTGCGCCGAGATGCGGGCGCGCACCTCGCCGCCGAACAGAACGTTCTGCGGCTCGACATCCAGCGTGACGACGAACTCCGGCTTGCGGTATTCGGCGACCGTGAAGTACAGATAGCCGATGACGTCCTCTTCACCGGGGAATTTCGCCTGAATGGTGTAGCCGCCCAGCGCGGCGTTTTCATCCAGCAGGAAACTGCCGTTGAACGAACCGAACGGCGAAAGCGGCAGGGTCTGGCGGAAGACTTCCTCCAAGTCGTAGTTGTAAAAGATCACCTCAATCTGGTTTTTCTCCGGCAGGCGGTAAGCCAGATCGCGGTCGAGGCGGACGATGCCTTTGAAATAGACCGTCTGCCCGGGGCGGTAGAGCGGGCGGTCGGTATAAAGGTAAGCCGTTCTCTGGATGGGACGGATGTAATAGGATGCCCAGATGCCGAAATCTTCCGGCGAAACGCCGCTCCACCAGTAGGAACTGGCAAAACCGAAGCGTCCGCCGCTGTCTTCGGCAATGGCGAAGTAGCCGCGGTCGTTCTGCGAGTCTGCTTTGGGCAGGTCGAACTTAAACAAACCGTCTCCGTCGGTTTTTCCTTTGATGATGGTCTCGTCATTGCTATTCACCACTTTAACCGCTGTATCCGCCAGCGGCTTGCCGGAGGTGAAATCGGTGACCCAGAGCAAGCCGTCGCCGCTGGAGAGTTTGAGGGTCAGGTTGGCGGAAGCGACCATAAAAAACCGCCCTTCAAGAAACCTGCCCTTGCTGGGGAAGGTCACCTGCGGGCTGTCCATGCCCAAAAAGTAATAGCCGGGCGGCAGGGGGCTGCCATCCGCGCCGCTGAAGGAGATGGCTTTGGTCACCGTCTCATCCAGCGCCGCCTGGCTCTGTTCAACATAGCGCCAGACCAGCGCACTTTCCGCCGGGGAGTATTGTTGCTGGTCTCCATACCTGCCGGCGAAGGTGATGAAATTCATTTCGGAGACGCGGTAAATTTCAAACGTCGCCTGCTGGATATTGGTGTAAGTTACAAAGAACTCCTGCGGCGCGCCGACGCGGTAGATCGGCGAATCGGGCATACGCAGGGTGATCGCCGCCGGCATGGGCGCGGTGAGGAAACTGACCGTCATTGGTTGATTGATGGCGTTGCCGTAAATATCGCGCATGCCCGGCAGGATGCGCACAGTGTAGCGGGTAGAGGTTTTTAAGCCCCACCAGACGGCTTCTTGGTTATAGTCGTCGTAATACCAGTTTTCTGCGTCTTCCAGCGCGGGAGAGAAAATCACCCGGCTGGCGAGCGATTTGGTATCCATCAGCGTGGCAAAGCCGATTTTGAAACAGGTATCGCCGGCATCCAGGCTGCCGTTGCACGGTCCGGCATAGCGGATTTCTGGAGCGCTGATCGTCTGAAAGACAAAATTGAGCTGTTCTCCCAGCGCGCCGCCGTCCGCTGCGCTGGCTTCTGGACGGATTTGCAGGGCGTAATCCGTCCCCAGCCGCAGATAGCTGAGCGGCGCAAAGGTGACCTTTTTAGCGTCCTTATCCCACTGGAAGCGCCCCAGCGGGATAGTTTCAGTTTCCGTGAACAGCCGCAGGGCTTTTTCAACGCTGGTTTTGTCCATCGGCTGGCGGAAGGTGACGGAGAGCTGCGGTGTAATCGAGATATGGACCGGTTTGTAGGGGTTTTGCATAGCGACCGTATCTTTGCCGATCTGCACCTCTGCCACCTGCGGCGGCAGGGTGGTGAACTTCCACTGGAAATCCTGGGGCATGGCACTGTCGGCGCTGCCGGTGGAGTCGGTCAGCCCCTTGCGGATGGTCACGGTGTATTGTGTGCCGGTTCGCAGGGGTTTTTCGGGCTGGAAGACATAGACGGAGGTGTTCACCCAGTCCCCCGTGCCGCTCACCGGCGGGTCAAACGTCAGAGGCTGGGGCAGGTCTGCCTGTTCTTCCTGAATGCCCAGCGCCACCACCGGACGGTTGAAGATGACGGTGATCTGCGTGCTGGTCTGTACCTGATCGCTGCCATCCGCGGGAAAGACCTGCGCCGCCTGCAGGGGCGTCACCGTGCGGAAGCGAAAGGTGAGCGGAGCATCCAGCTTTACGCCGCTCTGTGCAGCGGCAGTAGTCTCGATGGTGATGGTGTACTCTGCGGCGGGCTGCAGGGGCTGAGCGGGCTGGAAGCGCAGTTTGCGGCTGTCCAGCCAGCGGAATTTACCCGGGACCGCCGCGCCCTGGGCGGCGCTGATGCGGAAGGCGGTTTCCACGCTTGCCGCATCCATCGGCTGGTCGAACTGGATTTCGATCTCGTCCTTCAGGGCGGCTTCCTCGCCGGCGGCGGGTTTGGTCAGCTCTGCCAGCGGGGCGGGCGCTTGCGGCGTTGTCAGCAGAGGGGATAAGTCTTCTGGGGCTGGGGTGGGCTGCGCTTCGGGCGGGGGCGACGGGGTGGCGGAAGGCTGTCCGGCGCATGCCGCCAGCAAAGCGCCCAACATCAGAGAAGCGGAAAACCAGAACAGAGGGACAAATTTTTGAGCCATAGGGGTCACCTGCCAAAAAAGAGGTTTTCGTTAAGCAGTACAGCAAGCAGTACAGCGCCGCCTTGAAAGCGGTTTGATAAAGAAACGCCGCAGGCAGGGAAAAAGTTCCCCTTCAGCGGCTGGGTGCCGCTTGCGAGGCGCAAACTTTCGCGGGTTGAAAGTACTTATAATTATACATGAATTCGGGTTAGGCGGCAAGGGCAGGTACTCGTCGTGTTTGTAACATCAGCGGTGGGTGAATTTCGGGAAAAGGCAAAAGGCAGGAAGTCCCCCTGCCCAATAACAGCTTAGAAAGCAGCACCGGACCCAGCCAGGAGCAGTGCAGCCCACATGCCCTGCCAGGATTTG
>DAOTYY010000017.1:0-9018 GCA_034434695.1 Anaerolineaceae bacterium | reverse complement strand
ACAAATCCTGGCAGGGCATGTGGGCTGCACTGCTCCTGGCTGGGTCCGGTGCTGCTTTCTAAGCTGTTATTGGGCAGGGGGACTTCCTGCCTTTTGCCTTTTCCCGAAATTCACCCACCGCTGATGTTACAAACACTGATGAATTGGGGGATTGACTTTGTGAGAAATTTTGCTATGATGTAATTATAAAACAATTATACGTTTGTCGTTTATACAAATTTTCCCTTTTCTGAACATGGTGATTGAGCGACCGCTGACCATTGTCGAACAAGCCAGCCAGATCCTGCGCAAGCGCATCCGTGAGGGCGTTTATGCGCCCGGCGAAAGGCTGCCCTCTGAAGATGAGCTGGCGGAGGAGATGGGCATCAGCCGCACCACCCTGCGGGCGGCAATGTCGGCTTTGGTGGCTGAAGGGCTGGTGGTGCGCCGCCAGGGCGCCGGCACCTACGTGAACAGGCGTTCGCTGGACTGATCGCCCAACTGCAAAAATTCTGGAGTTTCATGCGCGTCATTGAAAACGGCGGGCGCAAACCGTCTGTGCGCCAGCTTTTTGTCGGCGAGCGTGCGGCTGATCAAGATGAAGCGCGCCATCTTGAGATCGAAGCCGGAGAGATGGTCTTTGTCCTTGAGCGGCTGTTTCTTGCCGATGTGAAGCCGGTCATTCATTCCACCAACCTTGTTCCGCTCGATCTGCTCACCCAGCCGCCGCAAAGCCGGCAACTTATTGAATCTATTCAAGACTTCCTGCGCCAGCACGCCGGGCAGGAGATCACCTATTCCACTTCTGACATCTGCGCCGTGCTGCCGCCGCCTGAGGTTGCAAAAGCGCTGCGCGTTCAAGATGGACAACCGCTGCTGCGCTTTGATGATGTGTTCTTCAATGCCAGCAGCAAACCGATTGCTTACGGGATTAATTATTACAACGAGAAGTTGCTGGGGATGCGTCTGGTGCGCACCCATACCAACTGAGCGCTGAAAACCATTGAAGAAACAGGAGGCGCAGCATGCAATGACATTGAAACCGGAAGTTAAACAAGTCCTTAACCGCACTTTGGAGGCTTTGCTCCCGCTGACTGCCGTGCCGCTGGCGATGATCATCGGCGCGGCAGTGCTGCTGGCGATGAACATCAACCCGCTGACGGCGTTCAATGCCCTGCTGAAAGGGGCGGCAGGGGATGTCTCCGGCGTAACCCAGACGCTGGTCAAAGCCACTCCCCTGCTGCTGGTTGGTCTGGGGGTGGTGATTGCTTTTCGCGGCGGGGTGATCAACATCGGCGCTGAAGGGCAGATCATTGTCGGCGCGCTGGCGACGACGGCGCTTTCGGTGGGTTTCCCGGATTTGCCGCGCGGCGTTCTCTTGCCGCTCGCCTTGCTGGCGGGGACGCTGGCGGGCGCAGTGTGGGGAGGGATTCCCGGCATCCTCAAAGCCCGGCTGGGTGTCAATGAAATCCTCAGCACGGTGATGATGAACGCCATTGCGGTGCAGCTCTCCAATTATCTCCTGCGCGGTCCGATGATTGACCCGGCGGAGATCGAACATGGCACGCGCATCGCTCAGTCGGCTCTGCTGCCGAGGGCGGTCTGGCTGACCAAACTCGTGCCGCGCACGCTCTTGCACAGCGGGGCGATCCTTGCGCTGGTTCTGGCGGTGCTGGTGTATATCTTCCTCTGGCGCACCACCATTGGCTATCGCATCCGCGCCGTCGGTCTCAATCCGGATGCCTCGCGTCTGGCGGGCATCAATGTGCCGTTTTATCTGGCGATTTCGCTCATTTTAGGCGGGGCATTTGCCGGGCTAGCTGGAGCGGTTGAGGTGACGGGTGTCCAGCATCGCATGATGGAAGGCTTATCCAGCGGCTACGGCTTCTCCGGCATCGTGGCGGCGCTGTTTGGCAAGCTGCATCCGCTGGGAGCGATACCCGCTGCCATCCTCTTCGGCGGCTTGCTGGTGGGCGGCAACGCCATGCAGCGCGCCGTTCAGGTGCCTTCTGCTTTGATTGACGCCATGCTGGGGCTGATTGTGCTGTTTGTCGTCAGCGCCGACATCTGGGCGCGCTACCGGGCGCGCAGGAGGGAGACCAGTGGCTGAACTTTTCACCCTTCCCGTCCTGCTGGGCATTCTCTATTCCGGGATTCGCCTGGCAACTCCCTATCTCTATGCCGCCATCGGCGAGATGTTCGCCCAGAATTCAGGGGTGCTGAATCTGGGTGTGGATGGCATCATGCTGATGGGCGCCTACACCGGTTTCTTCGTCGGCATGAAAACCGGCAGCCTGTGGCTGGGATTGCTGGCGGCGGCTGTCACCGGCGCGCTGATGGGGCTGCTGATGGCGCTGGTCAGCGTTACGCTCAAAGCCGAACAGGGCATCAGCGGCATCGGTTTACAGCTCTTTGGCTTGGGGCTTTCCACCTTGCTCTTCAAGCTGACCATGGGCAGCGTCGAGTCCATCAAAGGCTTTCAGCCGGTCAAAATTCCCCTGCTGGGGGATATTCCCTATCTCGGCGAGGCGCTGTTCAATCATAATTTGCTGGTCTATGGGGCGTTTGTACTGGTGCCCATCTCCAGCTTTATCCTCAACAAAACCACCTTTGGGCTGAAGGTGCGCGCCGTCGGTCAAAACCCTACCGCTGCCGACTCGCTGGGCGTTTCGGTGGATGGCGTGCGCTACATCACGGTGACGCTGGGCGGCATTCTGGCGGGCATCGCCGGCGCTTCGCTTTCCATTGCGCTCATCAATTTGTTTCAGGAAAACATGACCAACGGCATGGGCTTTATTGCGGTAGCGCTGGTCTATTTTGGAAGTTGGCGTCCCAGCGGCGTGCTGCTGGGGTCGTTGATTTTCAGCTTTGTCAATGCTTTTCAGCTCTGGATACAGGTCAAAGGGATTCAACTGCCGTCCGATCTGGCGGTGATGATGCCCTATGTGTTGACCATTCTGGCGCTTGTATTCGCCGTACGCAAGCAGCAGCCCGCATCGCTGTCAAAGCCGTTTGAGCGCGGCGAGATGTGATCCGTGTTGGCTGGAAAGGAGGTGGTCGGTCAGAAAAGTGAATATCTTGGTCTCAATTGTCTGATCAACAAGGTGAAACTTTTTCAAATTGGAGGAGAAAACGATGAAATCTGTACTGTTCAAGTTTGCACTGTTTCTGGTTCTGGCAGCTCTGCTGATGGCAGGTTGCGCGCCGGCGGCACCGGTGGTTTCCACCGTTGAGGTGACTCGTGTGGTAGCCGGTACGCCGGTGGTTGGGCTGGTGGTGGTCACTGCTACCCCCGCCCCGGTGGAGGAAAAGCCCTTCCGCGTAGCGATCGTCATGCCCAGCTCGATTACCGATATGGCATTCAGCCAGTCCATGTTCGAAGGGCTGAAAGCCGTTCAGCAAAAGATGGGCGGCGAAGCCAAGATGGAACTGGCTTATTCTGAAGGCATGTTCAAGGTGCCGGATGCTGCGGCGGCTATCCGCGATTATGCCTCTAAAGGCTACGATCTGGTCATCGCACATGGCTCGCAATATGGCACCTCGCTCCAGCAGATTGCCCCTGAATTCCCGGAGACCAGCTTCGCCTGGGGGACTTCGCTGGATACCTTCCAGAAGGACGGCATCAATAACGTGTTTGCTTATCAGGCGGAGGCTCAGGAAGGCGGTTATGTGCTGGGCGTGCTGGCGGCTTCCATGAGTAAATCCGGCGTGCTGGGCGTATGCGGTCCGGTGGAGGCGGGCGATGCCAAGCTGTTTGTGGATGGCTTCGTTGCCGGCGCCAAAGCCACCAAAGAGGGCATCAAGGTTGCAGTGACCTATACCGGCTCGTTCTCCGATGTCTCGCTGATGGCTGCCGCCGCTGAAACGCACATGGCTGCCGGCGCAGATATTCTCACCGGTTCTTCGCAATCGGTTGTCGGCGCCATCGGCGTTGCCAAAGAGAAAGGCGGCTACTGGATGGGCACGCAATGGGATCAGACCAGCCTTGCCCCAGAGACCGTCGCCGCCAGCCAGGTGTATGACTGGAGCGGCATCATCGAGGACATGATCGCTAGCCGCAAGGCGGGCGTGCTGGGCGGCAAGTCCTACACGCTGACCTTCAAGAACAAGGGGCTGACCATTGTCTATAACCCCAAGATTGAAGTGCCGGCTGAGGCGAAAGCCGCCGCCGAAGCTGCCATCAAGGGCATCATGGATGGGACGATTGACCCATTGAAAGGTCCCAAACCGCAGCAATAAGTTTCAGACAGCGGGTGTTTCCCGGCGCATCCATACCGCCGGGAAACACCTCGACAGATGTTTGTCATTTTGATGATAGAAAGGGTCTGACCCATGACCAATCTTCTGCCCACCGGACTGCCGCGTATTGAGCATCTGCAAATGCTTGGTATTGTCAAGCGTTTTCCGGGCGTGCTGGCAAACGATCACGTGGATTTTGACGTGCGCTCGGGCGAGATTCACACCCTGCTGGGCGAGAACGGCGCCGGCAAAAGCACCTTGATGCGCCAGCTTTACGGCTTGTACCGTCCGGATGAGGGCAGGATTCTCATTGACGGCGTTGAACAACATTTCCATTCGCCCCAGGATGCCATTGCCGCCGGTATCGGCATGATCCATCAGCATTTTATGCTGGTGCCGACGCTTACGGTGGTGGAAAATGTGGCGCTGGGGTTGAAATCCTCGCGCGGTCCGCTCTTGGACCTGGATAAAGTGGAAAAGCGCGTGGTGGAGCTGGCGGATAAATACGGGCTGAAGGTGGACCCGCGCGCCTACATCTGGCAGTTAGCCGTAGGCGAGCAGCAGCGCGTGGAAATCCTCAAGGCGCTGTACCGCGGCGCGGCGCTGCTCATTCTGGATGAACCGACCGCAGTGCTGACGCCGCAGGAAGTGGAGGAGCTGTTTGCCGTCCTGCGCCAGATGGCAAACGATGGACACGCGCTGATCTTCATTTCGCACAAACTGCACGAGGTGCTGGCGATCAGCACGCGCATCACCGTGCTGCGCGATGGGCGTGTGGTTGGCGAGCGCCCTAACAAGAATGTCACCAAAACCGAGCTGGCGACCATGATGGTCGGACGGCCGGTGATCCTGCAATACGACCGCGTCGAACAGCAGCCTGGACCGGTGCGGCTGAGCATTCAGGATTTATACGTGCGCGGCGACCGCGGCGGGGATGCGGTCAAGGGCATCTCGCTGGATGTACATGCCGGCGAGATCGTCGGGCTGGCGGGCGTTTCCGGTAACGGTCAACGCGAGCTGGCGCAGGCGCTGGCGGGCTTGCGTCCGGCGCGGCAGGGGCGCATCCTGCTGGATGGCAGGGATGTCACCCATGCCAGCCCCAGCGAACGCATCGCTGCCGGGCAGTCCTACATCCCCGAAGAGCGGATGCGCGACGGCGCCATCAAGGACTTCAGCGTTGCCGATAACTATATTCTGGAAGATCACGGCAAGCCGCCCTTTGCCCGCCAGATTTTCCTCAACTTCCGCGAAATTGAACATCAAACCCGGCGGGCAGTGGAAGCCTATGCAGTAAAAACCCCCAGCCTGAACACCCCTTTGAAAAATCTCTCCGGCGGAAACATTCAAAAGCTGATTCTGGCGCGCGAACTTTCGCGCACTCCCAAAGTGCTGATCGCCTCCCAGCCGACGCGCGGGGTGGACATCGGCGCCACCGAATACATTCACCGCCGCCTGCTGCAGCAGCGGCAGGAAGGTACTGCCATTCTGCTGATTTCCGAAGATTTGGACGAAATCCGCGCCCTTTCTGACCGCATCGCCGTCATGTACGAAGGGCAGATTGTCGGCATCGTGGACGGGCGCACTGCCACCACCGAACAGCTCGGCTTAATGATGGCGGGGGTGCGGGAAAAAGCCGGCGCGGTGTAACCCGCAGTTGTGCCGAATCTGCGGCGCTCAAGGCAGACCGACTGATCAGTGCATTTGTGTTGCCTTTGGGCGCAGGATATTGCGTTTCCAGAAATTTAGAATAACGGCGAATAGTTCGTTCTCCACTTCTTGCAAATTGTTGGGGTCTGAGCCAAAGGGATAGTACATGGCTTTATCTCCCCAAGTGTACCAAGGCTGCCAGCGCGCTTCCCAAACCCAGAGGGCGTAATTGAAACCTTGCTGCTCAAAAAAATCCATTTGGTCGCTCAGAAACTGAGCTGCGTTCGGCGCCCAGCGCACAACGCCAAATTCGTTCACCGCCAAGCGGGCATGATGCGCTTGCTGGAACTGCAAAAGAGGGGTAAGCTCATTCATTAAGTGCTGGTGGTCAAATCTCTCTAACTGACCATCCCAATCCAAGTCAAACGAACCTGGATAGGAAAAACCATCTTCAGGGGATTGATGAGTATAGACAAAAGGTGCATATTGATGAACAGCGTAAACGAGGCAATACGCCGAAATAGGCTGCAGATAGGGCAGCCATGCCACAGAACTGCTTCCCAAGTTGCCAACCAGAATCGGCGTGCGGCTGTCCACGTTGCGGATAGCTTCGACCATGCGTGGGTAGAATACGTTCCAGTCGTATAATGTATTAGCATAGTGGGGGTAGAACTGGCTGGGGTTATAAAGGTTGAAAAGCACCTCGTTGGCGTTCGGTTCTACCATCAGGTCATAGCCTGCCACGTGCGGCAAATGCCGATACTGTTCGGCGGTATAGCGCCACATCTCCACCCAAGCGTTTTGCGCTTCGGGGTCGCTCCAGAGGGTTTCAATCAACAGGCTGGGGTCATACCAGACGCCTGCCCCATCACGGTAAAAGGTGAAATCGCTCCGCCCGGGACCGCTGCGAAAAGAGATCACTGCAAACAAATTGGCGCGGGCAGCCATTTCCAACAGATGAGAAAGATGCGCCTGTGCTTGTTCATCCAACGAGTAAGGCGGACGTTCGCTAAAAATGCCGGGGATAGAGAGATTGACGTAATTCGCACCCAACGCTGCCAGACGGTCAAAGTCCTGCTGCGTATAGGGAGGTCCAATATAACCGTTTCCCAGAAGCTCTTCCCCATCCAGCGCTGGAACGCGAATGCGCTGCCATATATTTGCGCCGCGCAGTTGGGTTGTTGCCGTCCAGAGTGAACATTTATCCCAATCTTGAGCGGTTGCGGCGGAGGAGCTTGCTGAAAGCAGCGGCAAGGAGGGAGCAGGAGAGCGCACAATGGCTGCCGGCGTGACCGTCTCATCTGATGACGGGGGCGTCGAAGCAGCCGGGATGCAGGCAGTCAGCGCTGCCGCAAGAACCCACAACATTCCAATTAAAAATGCAAAAATGTTTTGCCGCATGTGTTTCCTCGCTGCTATCCACGCTAGTAAATGTGTCTACCCGCCGCCTATCTCAAACCACCCTAAAGCCAACCTTTTCATACAGCCAAGTATATTATAAGTGTAAAGCAAAACTTCGGCAGCTCAATTGCGGAGGACATTCATGCAGGAATTGGAAGCTATTGCGCGTTTGAAACAAGGCGATATCAGCGGTTTAGAGTCTCTGGTGAGAATTTATCAGGTGAAAGCGTTGCGTGTGGCTTATCTGATTATCCGAGATTACGATTTAGCTGAAGATGTCGTTCAAGATGCTTTCTTAAGGGCATATGAGCGAATTCATCAGTTCGATGTGAATCGCCCGTTCGGTCCATGGTTTTTTCGGATTGTGGTGAACATTGCTAAGCGCATGGCTGTTCAGCGAGAACGGCACATTACATTCAACAGTGTGAATGCTGATGAAAAGATCGCTTTTGATGAGATATTGGCTGATTTAAGCTCTCCCGAAGTCATGTTAGAGCAACATGACTTGCAACACAGGGTTTGGACAGCGCTGGGGAGACTTCCACCCTCACAACGAGCGGTGATTATTCAACGCTATTACTTGAATATGAATGAGAAAGACATTGCTGCCTGCGCTGGTGTGTTGCTTGGCACGCTTAAGTGGCAGCTACACACTGCCCGTGAACGGTTGCGTGCCTGGCTCAATCAACCATAGCCTATGGTGATTCAAACAACCTATCTGAAAGGAGATTGAACTATGGAGAATCGAGAATTGCGACAAATTTTACATCAGATTGCAGTGCAGGCTGTGCCATCAAACTGCGACGTGTGGCCTGTGTTGCGGGAGCGTCTACTCGCTCAGCCTCATTGCAAATCGCGGGTACGGCTGCTTCCTGTCACTCGTTTAGCCTGGCTGGGATTTGCCCTTGTCGTTTTATTCGTCTTTGGCACAACAGCCTATGCTGCTAGGCTTTGGTTTCAGCGCCTATTTGAGAAAGATGAACGATTGCAGCACATTGACTTGAGCTTAAGGCAGTCCCTTAATTTGAGTCAAACGGTCGAGGATGTGACTGTTGCAGTGGAATGGACTTATGCTGATGCCGACTGGGTGTTGGTTGGATATACGATCCGCACATCCGATGGCAAACGCTTTGATCCATACCATGAGACATTGACAGAAAAGGCGGGTATTGCCTTGCCATGGCAAGGTACTTACGGCGTGACGGGACAGTCTGATGTTCTGAAAGTAACCCTGCCTGCAGGTGAAGGTGATTATGTCGCCATCTTCGACAATGTGTCAGCATCCCAGTTGCTTGATGTGCGCTTTGAGGTGTATGCACAAGAGATCGTCCTACCCTCCACACAGACTGTTCAACCTGCCGTGGAAACCACACAGACAGCAGTAACATTGGCTCCTACACCTGTCGGGAGAACCGTCGGTCCGTTTACCTTTGACTTCCATATTCCTGCTACTTCATCAAGCCAACACCGTTAGTTGTGTCTGGTAAGTTATTGCGGAGGGCTGAAGAGTAGCTTCAGCCCTCTTTGCTACTGGAGTGATGCGGGCGGTTGTGTATGTCGAAAGCCCCAAAGCGGCTGATCGGCAGAACGCAAATGCCCGCTTATTGTATAATTATAACGTGAGTTCGGGATAAGGAGAGGATCTCCAAAAGGGAGTAAACTTTTGTTACCACAACAACAGTTGAAACCCCAGGAGACCCTCAATGGACAGTTTACTCGTTTTATTCTGTGATGTCGATAATTTTTGCAAAG
>DAOTYY010000016.1:0-6802 GCA_034434695.1 Anaerolineaceae bacterium | reverse complement strand
CAAACTTGAACTGCTCAAAGGCAACACCAAACTCAATCACTTTGCTCTCAAATCAAAATTGTACGTACGCGCTATCCAATCGGCTTACGCTGCTCTTCGGGAACTCAATCCCGTTCAATTGGCTGCGTAAGGTGAGTTCTTAATTACTGCATAACAAAAACTGAAATGTTAACGTTCACATACGCTTTTATAATAATACAAAATTAATTTGAATTTGTCAACAGGTATTTATTTGTTTTGACAGGATTAAATGGTTGAAAAACGACGCATTTTTGCTTAATAAGGGTGTTTTCGTTTTTAAGTGTAAGAAAAAAACAGTTGACATCACAAAATGCTTATGTTATTATGATAACGTTCACAAATCATTTTGGAAGTGATTTATGAATTCCAGAGAACGTTTCAGTCGTGTGATGCACTATCAGCCAGTTGATCGTATCCCTTTGTTTGATTTTGGGTATTGGGATGAAACCCTGGCACGTTGGCGGTCGGAAGGTTTACCGGCTGGTTATGATGGCAAGAACATCCATCGTTTCTGGGGGTTTGATTTCTGTCTCAGTGATGCTACTTACGCTACTGGAACAAATGCGGGTCTGGTGCCTCCATTCGAGGAGGTTGTGCTGGAAGATCGCGGTGAAGAAGAAGTTGTCCAGCAAGCTGATGGTGTTCGCGTTTTGCGAAAAAAGTATCATGACACCATCCCAGCTCACCTAGGACATTTGTTAACGGATCGCGAGTCCTGGCAGAAGTACTACAAGCCGCGTTTAGATCCGGACCACCCTGATCGAATGCCGTCTGATCTTTCACAAAAAGTTATGCTCTGGGCACAACCAGATTATGGCGAATTGGTAGTTCCTTGGGTGGGAGGATTATATGGCTGGATTCGTGATTGGATGGGTGTTGAAGCTGTCTCGCTGGTGCTTTATGATGATCCAGCTTTTTTTGAAGAAATGGTGGAGACGGTCGCTGATTGTATTCTAGGAACCTTAAAACGATTATTGGAAGCGGGTGCCAAAGTAGACGCTTGTGCTTTTTGGGAGGATATGTGTTACAATGCGGGTCCACTAATCAGTCCGCGCCATTTTAAGAAATATCTTTCACCTCATTATCGTCGTATTATAGACTTGCTCGAGCAGTATGGGGTGGGGGTCCGCTGGGTGGACAGTGATGGAAATATTGAAAAATTAATTCCTTTATGGTTGGAAGTCGGGATCAATTGTGTAATGCCCGTTGAAATTGGAACTTGGGGGAGTGATCCACTGCTTTATCGCCAGCAGTTCGGAAAAGAATTGCGAATGATGGGGGGATTCAGCAAGCGCATTCTGGCTTCAAGCCCTGCAGCAATCGAACAAGAAGTTTACCGCCTGCTTCCCTTGGTGGAAGAAGGTGGGTTTATTGGTTTTTGTGATCATTTGGTGCCGCCAGATGTACCTTTGCAGAATTATCTTTATTTCACTCAGCTTGTTCGAACAGTCTGGGGTCATGGAGCAAATCTTGCTTCACGAGCTGCGGACGAAATATTTGCCAAAGGAAGGATGTAAACAATGCGAGAATCATACGAAACGCCGCAATTTTTAGAAGAAACAACCGTCATCGAATTAGCTCAAGATATTCTTGATTTTGAATTTTCAGAAAAAGCGGCGGTTTTCAAGGTGCGGATGATGAGATTTCGTCCACGCTTATATCCTTCTTATGGCACGTTTTATGAAGACGTGCATTTACCGGTCGAAGAAGCTGGAGTTGGGATAATTCGACTGGATTTTTGTACACCAGAGATTGTCCGTATTCGTTTTTGCGTCGGCGAGTTAATGCCAGATTGTGATATACCGGGACTAAAAAATACTCCGATGGTAGTCAATGAATTCCTTGATCCTGTTTGGGTAGAAGTAAAAGAAACGGAAGATGAAATTAGTCTTAAAACATCCAGTCTGACGGTGGTGCTGAAGCGCAAACCTTGGCAGATGAAAATATATCCAGCAGATGCAGTTTTAGAAGGGAGAGAGGTGTTTTGTACGCGTAGTCTGGAGATGCCCATTGTGAAGCCAAATCGTGTGGTGAACTTTGACCCGACATGGAATTTTTATCACCGCTATGCTTATCCTTTGGGAATCGCGCGTCGAGACGAGGATCGTGTTCAGGTTTTTAATTCTTTTGATCTGCAGCACGATGAACATATTTACGGTTTAGGGGAGCGTTATCTCGCTTTAGATAAACGGGGACAAAAGATTCATTTATGGCCAGAGGAAGTGTATAACAATACCAGCAGTGGTGCTTATAAAAATATCCCTTTTTACATGAGCACGCGCGGTTACGGGATGTTCATCAATACGTCTTATCCGGTCACTGTGAGAATAGGGGATCTCTCAGCAGTAGCTTTATCCTTAATTGTTGACTATGCTCGTTTGTTAGACACGTATTTCATTTATGGTCCTAAACTTAAGGACATTTTGAAGCGGTATACTCAGGTGACTGGAGCACCGAAAATGCCGCCAAAGTGGTCTTTCGGGCATTGGATGGCGCGAATTACGTACACTTCGCAAGAAGAGGTGGAACGAACTGCTAGAGAATTACGTGAGCATCGTATTCCTACTGATGTTATCCACATTGATACCGGCTGGTTTAAGGTGGTCAATAATTGTGATTTAGAATTTGATCCGGTGCGTTTTCCGGATCCGAAGGGTATGGCGGCGCGCCTAAAAGAGATGGGGTTTCATCTTTGTCTGTGGCAGACCTGTAATATCCCAGCCAACAATTCTCTATATTCAGAGCTGAAGGATATGCAGGGGCTGATTATGCGTGAACAGGGTGTTCCCTATAATCGTCCCGGCTATGAAGATGATTGCGGAATGCCGGACTTAAGCAATCCACAAGTAGTGGAATTTCTTCAGGAAAAATATCGCCAATTGTTTCGCAAAGGCGTTTCTGCAATCAAAGTAGACTTTGGAGAAGGGGCGCCGCCAGATGGAGTGTATCATCGTTTTCCAAGCCGAGCGATGCGTTGTTTATATCCTTTGCTTTATAACAAGATGGTTTTTGATGTCAGTGAAGAATTCTTTGGAGAAGGTAATGCTTTAATCTGGGCGCGCTCTGCTTGGGCAGGTAGCCAACGATATCCATTACACTGGTCGGGAGATGGTAGTGCAACCTGGCGCGACTTGCCTTGTACGTTGCGTTCCGGTTTAAGCTTAGGACTGAGCGGATTTGTATTCTGGAGTCATGACATTGGCGGTTTTATTGGCAATCCGACCCCAGAATTGTATAGCCGCTGGGTGCAGTTAGCTGCTTTTACGTCCCATGCACGTGCGCATGGTGAACCACCGCGCGAGCCATGGTACTATGGAGAGCGCGCCGAGTCTATTTATCGTCAGTACATGGAGCTTCGTTATCGTTTGCTTCCTTACATATACTCTCAAGCAATGGAAAGTGTGCGTCAGAGCCTGCCGATGTTGCGTGCACTGGTTCTGGAATTTCAGGATGATCCGATTGTTGCTAATATTGAGGATGAGTATCTTTTTGGTGACTCTTTTCTTGTAGCGCCAGTGATGACACCCTCAAATGAACGCATGGTATATTTGCCGGAGGGTCAATGGGTGAATTATTGGAGCAAGCAAGTTGTACAGGGGAATAAGTGGTTCAAGGTTGAAGCGCCTTTGGAACAGTTACCCTTGTGGGTTCGGGCAGGAAGTATTATTCCGTTAGGACCCGTACAGCAATTTGTTGATGAGAAGCCTTTAGATCCATTGACAGTTGAATTGTATTTGCCAATGGGGGAGAGCCGTTTCGTGATTTATGATTCGCAACACTCCCAAATTCATATACATTATCATCAGCAAGGTGATGTTTTGGACGTTGAGATCAGTCCAACTGTTGGCAAAGTGGAGTTGGCAATATATGGCATAGGCGTTAGAAGGAGCAATGTGAACGAAAAATTGGTTTCCATTGTTCCGATTGAAAATGGAAGTCTTGTTTGTTTTGATGGTCAAACAGGCAGTCGGGTCAAACTTTTCTTGAATTAAATTGAGGAGGCAGGAAAAGGTGGAAGACAATTATCAGCCCAAGCCGGAACATCGTTTTACATTTGGTTTGTGGACAGTTGGCAGTGTGGGGCGAGATCCGTTTGGTGTGCCGGTGCGTCAGGCATTGCAACCCTGGGAACTGGTGTATTTGTTGGCAGAGGTTGGCACTTATGGGGTTAATTTTCATGATGATGACTTAATCCCATTGGGTGCCAGCGCCTCTGAACGGGAAGCAATCTTGAAACGCTTCAAGCAAGCTCTCAAGGACACAGGGCTTGTTGTCCCAATGGCGACCACAAACTTGTTCAGTCATCCTATTTTTAAAGATGGGGCGTTTACATCCAATGATCCAAAGGTACGTGCCTTTGCTCTTCAGAAGACTATGCGTGCGATGGACTTGGGTGCTGAACTGGGCGCCAAGGTGTACGTATTCTGGGGTGGACGGGAAGGGGTAGATACCGATGCTGCTAAAAATCCAGTAGACGCAATCAAACGTTACCGTGAGGCGATTAATTTTCTCTGTGAATATAGCCTTGACCAGGGGTATGGGTTCAAGTTTGCGCTGGAAGCAAAGCCGAATGAACCGCGTGGGGACATTTATTTTCCAACTACAGGAGCATATCTGGCGTTCATCAATACGTTAGATCATCCTGAGATGGTGGGCGTGAATCCAGAAGTGGCACATGAGCATATGGCTGGTTTGAATTTCCTGCATGCAGTGGCACAGGCATGGGAAGCCGGCAAGTTATTCCATATTGATCTGAACGATCAGAATTATGTGCGCTTTGACCAGGATTGGCGCTTTGGTGCGCAGAATCTCAAGCAGGCGTTTTTCTTGGTCAAGTTTTTGGAAGATGTAGGCTGCGAAGGCAGCCGGCATTTTGATGCTCATGCTTATCGCACTGAAGATTATGAGGGCGTCAAAGAGTTTGCGCGTGGTTGTATGCGCACTTACTTAATCCTGAAGGAAAAAGCCCGACGTTGGAATGCAGACCCAGAGATTCAGGGGTTGTTGCAAGAAATCAATGCAGACGATGGAAGTATGCTTCCTTACATGGGCAAGTACTCCCGGAAAAAAGCCGTGCGGCTCAAATCACTGGAGTTTGACGTGGACAAAATTGCCAGCCGGGGATTGCAGTATGAGAAACTGGATCAATTGACCAACGAGATGCTTTTGGGAATTCGTTGAGATGAAAGAGAAGTATTTACTGGGCATTGACGTTTCGACTACTGCGGTCAAAGCGCTGCTGATTGACACACGCGGTCAGGTCAAAGCATCGGCTTCTGTAGAACAGGAATTTCAGACCCCGCAGCCATTGTGGGTGGAACAGGATCCTCATCATTGGTGGCAGAACACTATTATCAGTGTTCGTAACGTTTTAGAGCGCGGCGGTGTTGAAGCGGGAGATGGAGATGTTGTTGCGGTTGGGTTAACTGGTCAAATGCACGGTCTGGTGCTTTTGGATGAACGCGGAAATGTGCTGCGCCCGGCGATTTTGTGGAATGACCAGCGTACTGGTGAAGAATGTGCGGAGATCACGGAGCTGGTTGGAGAACAGAACCTGCTGGCTATCACAGGTAACAGAGCATTGACCGGTTTCACTGCCCCCAAGATTTTGTGGGTGCGCAAGCATGAGTCGCAGATTTATCAGCGTATTGCGCATATTCTTTTGCCCAAAGATTATGTTCGCTATTGTCTAACTGGCGAGTTTGCAGTGGATAAGGCAGATGGTGCTGGGATGCTGCTTTTTGACCTGAAGCTGCGCGACTGGTCTGATGAGGTGCTAAACACATTGCAAATTCCTAAAACCTGGTTGCCGAAAACGTTTGAAGGTACAGAAGTGACCGGCGCAATTACGAAACTGGCTGCAGAAGCAACGGGTTTGAGGGTTGGGACACCAGTTGTCGGTGGCGGCGGTGACCAGGCGGCGCAGGCGGTAGGTGTGGGGGCAGTGGAGCCCGGCATAATTGCACTTACGTTAGGCACATCTGGTGTTGTGTTTGCCAGTACAGACGCACCTGTGATAGAACCACAAGGGCGATTGCATGCATTTTGTCATTCAGTTCCACAAACCTGGCATCTGATGGGGGTGATGCTCTCTGCAGCCGGAGCGCTTAAGTGGTATCGGGATACCCTCGCTCCCGCTGTGACATATGATGAATTGCTGGCGCCGGCGCAGACAATTGCGGCTGGGAGTGAAGGTTTGCTATTCTTGCCCTATTTGACTGGTGAGCGGACTCCTCATCCGGATCCTCTGGCACGCGCTGCATTTGTGGGGATGACCATTCGTCACACACAGGCACACATGACACGGGCGGTGTTGGAAGGTGTGGCATTTGGGTTACGAGATAGTATGGAGCTGATGCGCCAGGCGGGATTAGCCGAAATCCGTCAGGTTCGTATCTCTGGTGGTGGGGCGCGCAGCCCACTGTGGCGTCAGATATTGGCGAATGTGATGGATACCGAGATGGTTACCGTCAATACGATGGAAGGTGCTGCTTATGGGGCAGCACTTTTAGCAGGTGTTGGTAGCGGTTTCTGGGACTCAGTTCAATCTTGCTGTCAAACTGTTGTTCATCCGGTGGAACACGTTACACCGCAGTCAAACCTGGTGAGAATTTATCGGCAACTATACGAAGAATATAAAGCTCTCACTATCTTTGCACTTTAACAGAACTTGAATAGAAAGGCATGGTCAAACCGAGGATAATAAGGTTTGCTGAGAACCTAATCCTGGAGGTTGAACCATGCCCAAGCCAATTGTATGCTTATCCGAGCAGCTGCGCCA